>CAIKZJ010000178.1 GCA_903831845.1 uncultured Ignavibacteriota bacterium | reverse complement strand
TATGAAAGTGCATAAAGCCGGTATAATTATCAGGAGCAAGAGAACTGAAATTAATAAGATAGAAAAACTGTTATTTAAACTGAACGAAGTATATAACATCGAGCAGGAAAAGTTCATTAATTTCAGCATTGCCGTATCCGAAGCGCTCATGAACGCGATTGTGCACGGCAACAGGGAGTCGGATGAAAAAAGAGTCTTCATAGATGTTTATGAGAATGACAGCACTGTCGAGATAAGCATCAGAGATGAAGGAACAGGATTCGATTATACCTCAATCCCCGATCCAACTACTGACGAGAACCTGCACAAGGATCACGGCAGGGGACTGTACATAATGAAAATCCTTACCGACGGATTCGACTGCTCCGCCACGGAAAGCGGTACTTTGGTAAAACTTGTAATTCAGAGAAATCACACATAAATTATATTTATTAACTTAAATTCATTTGAAAGATGAAAATTACAATTGTCGGTGCCGGTAATGTCGGGGCAACAGCTGCCCAGATCATTGTCGACAGGGCTTTGGCTAACGATGTCGTGCTTCTCGATATCGTGGAGGGAACACCCCAGGGTAAGGCTTTGGATATTTATCAATCGGCTGCTATTCAGTATTCCGATACAAAAATTTACGGTGTTAACACGTACGAACTTACGGCTAACTCCGATATAGCGGTCATTACGGCCGGTCTGCCGAGAAAACCCGGCATGTCCAGGGATGACCTGCTTAACATAAATGCGGAGATTGTTTCGAAATCAACGCAGGAGATTGTGAAATATTCACCCAACGCGATTATTATCGTGGTATCCAATCCTCTCGATGCCATGACGTATGTTTCGTTCGTCAACAGCCACTTCCCGCGTAACAGGGTAATGGGTATGTCGGGCGTCCTAGATACGGCGAGGTTCAAGGCCTTTATCTGTATGGAGCTCAACGTTTCAATCGAAAACATAAACGCCATAGTGCTCGGCGGTCACGGCGATTCGATGGTACCTCTTGTAAGGTATACTACTGTGGCGGGTATTCCGCTCATGGACCTGCTTCCGAAGAACAGGATTGAAACTCTTATCGAAAGAACAAGAAACGGCGGCGCGGAGATAGTGAAATATCTCAAGACGGGCAGCGCGTATTATGCGCCCGCAGCTTCTGTCGTCCAGATGATAGACGCTATAGTGAACAACAGGAAGAAAATCCTGCCGTCCTGCGTATACCTGCAGGGTGAATACGGATACAGCGACATATGTCTCGGTGTGCCCGTAAAGATCGGTTCACAGGGTATGGAAGAAATTGTTCCGATTAAACTTACAGAAGAGGAAAAGAAGGCTCTTGATAAGTCGGCGGAAGATGTAAAATCCATGCTCAAGATAATAAACGGATAAAATATCAATTCGGCTAATAAAAAAACCCGCGCATGCGCGGGTTTTTTTATTTTAATGTAAGACTTTTTAGTTTTCGAGCGGAATGACGTTGAGTATCTTGCGTCCGGCTTTGTCAGTGAATTTCACTTTTCCGTCTATCAGAGCGAAAATAGTGTAATCCTTCCCGAGTCCGACGTTCTTTCCGGGTATGTATCTCGTGCCTCGCTGTCTTACGAGGATATTGCCGGCCTTAACCACTTCACCGCCGAATTTCTTCACTCCCAGTCTCTGGGAATTTGAGTCGCGTCCGTTTTTAGAACTGCCTAAACCTTTTTTATGTGCCATAACTTATAATAATTTATGCTATTTTTTCGATTTGAATTTGTGTGTAATTCTGCCTGTGGCCTTTTGTAACTTTGTAGCCTTTGCGTCTTTTCTTCTTGAACACTATCACCTTGTCATCTTTTACGTGGTCAAGGATTGTGGCTTCAACTTTATGCTTAAGCGTCGGCGTACCGATTTCAACTGATTTTTCGTCGGCGGAATAAATAAGGACCTTGTCGAAATTAATCTTCGTCCCTTTTTCACCTTCGACCTTAGGTATAAAAAGCGTCTGTTTTTCCTGAACCTTGTATTGTGAGCCTTTTATGTCGACTATTGCAAACATTTTTACCGGAATTATGATTTATAAAACAATAAATATAAACATTTTCAGGGAAAAATTCAAAGCCTTTTTGAATATAACAGACAGAAAAAACTCATTGAAAAGTGCCCGGATTCCGCATTTCCGTAAACTTATGACAGTGATTTCCGTATAAAATATTGAAAAAATAAGCTAAATTCACATAATTCCCCAAAATAAATTTTATTATGAAAAAACTAAATATCGTTCTTACATTTTTCATGATCGTAATTTTGTCTTCTTTTGCCGGCTGCGGTAAGAAAGACAAGACTGAAACAAAAAACTCTAATCCCGAAATGGAAAAACAATTTATCGAATTCACGAAGAATTTCGACGCGAAATATGTTCCGCTTTACAAGGATGCCAACCTCGCGTACTGGAATGCTGCAATAAGCGGAAAAGAGGAGGATTTCAACAAGGTTGCTGAACTGCAGAACAAAATTACAGCCATTTTCTCTAACAAGGATGATTTCGGAACTCTGAAAAAAATCTACGACTCGAAGTCAATAAACGACGAGGTGCAGAAACGCGAACTCGAACTTCTATACCTGAGATATAAAGGAAATCAGGCCGATCCGAAAAAACTCGAAGCCATCAATAATATGCAGAACGCTGTCGAGCAGAAATACGGCAACTTCAGGGCGGAAGTAAACGGAAAGAAACTCACTGACAATGAAATTGAAGAGAAACTATCGAACTCGACCGACAATAAGGAGCTCGAAGCGGTCTGGAAAGCCCACAAGAAAATCGGTACTATAGTAGCCGACGATTTGAAGAAACTCGTAAAGATGAGAAACGAAGTCGCCAAGGATATGGGATATTCGAATTACCATGAGATGAGCCTGAAACTTTCAGAGGAAGATCCCGCGGAAGTTCTCAAACTTTTCGACGAGCTTGACGCTCTTACGAAGGACGCTTTCAAAGGCGAAAAGGATGTGATGGACGCTTATTTTGCCGACCGCTACAAATTAAAGAAGGAAGAACTGATGCCCTGGCATTATCAGAACCGTTTCTTCCAGGAAGCACCGAAGATTTACAAGGTTGACCTCGACAAGTACTACAAGGGACAGGATATGGTAAAACTCGTCGATGATTTCTACAAGGGGATCGGAATTCCCGTTGACGACCTTATCAAGAAATCGGACCTGTTCGAAAAACCCGGCAAGAACCAGCATGCTTTCTGCAACGATATGGATAATGAAGGCGACGTCAGGGTTCTCTGCAACGTGGTTCCGAACGAAAAATGGATGGGAACGCTTTTGCACGAATTCGGACACGCTTCTTACGATAAATATATTGACAACAAGAATCTTCCTTTCATACTCCGCGACCCGGCACAAACTTTCACCACCGAAGCGATAGCGATGATGTTCGAAAGAGGATCGTCGAACGCCGCATGGCTCAGGGACATGAAAGTAATAAACGAAGAGGAAGCGAAGAAGATAGCCGAAGACGCATTCAAATCGCTGCGCCTCCAGCAGCTTGTGTTCTCGCGCTGGTCTCAGGTTATGTACCGTTTCGAAAAATCGATGTATGAAAATCCCGACCAGGACCTTAATAAACTCTGGTGGGACCTCGTCGAGAAATATCAGATGCTGAAACGCCCCGAAGGCAGGAACGAACCCGACTGGGCTTCAAAGATTCACATAGCGACGGTGCCGTGCTATTACCACAACTATCACATGGGAGCTCTTCTTTCGTCGCAGCTTTTCTACTACATCTGCAACAACGTTCTTAAGACGAAGGAATACAAGAACCAGTTCTTCGTCGGAAAACCCGAAGTGGGCAAATACCTCCTCGAGAAAGTTTTTGCACCGGGTGCTAAATATTACTGGAACGACATGATTGAAAAAGCAACAGGCGAAAAACTGACGGCAAAATACTACGCGGAACAGTTTGTAAAATAGAAATTATTAGAATCGAATATAAAGCCGCGGTACCCCCGCGGCTTTTTTATTTCAATGGTTTATGACGGCCAAATAAGATATTTTTACGGAATATTAATCAAATTTCCGTTATGCAGAAAATATTTACGGGTTTTATCTTGTCGTTCCTTCTCTGCGCAGGCGGCATTTATGCGCAGTGTTCCGATGCAGGAATCTGCATTATAGGCAGCAAACATAAAAAGAGCGAAATTCCCAGAAGCGCACTAAGCTTTGAATATTCGGTCGGTTCTTCCGGTACTTCCGATCTATACAACCAGACATACACTGCTCACGAATTTAAATTCGGGGCCGACATAAAATTGTCGGATAAATTCTTTCTCAATGCCGTTATTCCTGTGCTTTCATTCGCGTACAGCAACATAAACACTATGTCCAGGAACGGTCTCGGCGACTCGAAACTTCTCGCTGTTTATACTCTTCCGACAGGAAAACTGAAAAATATTTCTTTCGGAGGCGGCTTAAAGCTTTCAACATCCTCTGTCGAGAAGGATAAGTTCGAGTATTTCAACGGATACGGCACCAACGACCTGCTCCTCGGCGTCGACTATAACTATTCTTTCTTCAATATCTCTGCAGGCGCGCAGATTCCTCTGACAAATTACGAAAACAACGGAATAAAATTCAAACGCGGTTCCGACATACTTTTCAGGGCAGGCTACCAGCGGAAAGCGGATGATATTGTCGTGCGGTTCGAGGTGCTCGCGATAAAGAGACTAAATAAATCGGAATACACGGATATATACGGATACACAAATCCGATAAACAGCAGCGACTTTTTCCAGATGAACATAATGGGCGGTCTTTTCTATTATTTTTCAAAAGACATCTCCGCCGGATTGAACGCTTATCTTCCCATGTTAAAACGCGATGAGAATTCAGACGGTACAAGACGTTCTTTTACAGTTGCTGCGAAAATCAATTACTCTTTTGACCTTTAATCGGGTTTTTAACATTTCGCATGAGAGTTAATTTATTTACATTTGTTAAATTTTTATTATTACAATAACATAATATGAGCGAAAACACTTCTACGGCGGCTGTAAAACCCCAGCCGACCTCGTTCATGCGCTGGCTCGCGCTGATTCTCATCAGTCTCGCCATGTTCGGAAATTATTATATCTATGATTCAATAAGCCCTCTTGCCGACGTTCTCAAAGAACAGCTTCAGTTTTCCGATTCGGGAATAGGACTTCTCAACGCCATTTACAGCATTCCGAATATTCTGATGGTGCTTATCGGCGGACTGATAATTGACAGAATTGGCACGAGAAAATCAGTCTTTATATTCACCGTCATTATAATGATAGGCGCGCTGGTTACGGCACTTCAGGGAAATCTCGCGCTGATGGCGACCGGCAGATTGATTTTCGGACTCGGTGCCGAATCGATGATTGTCGCGATAACTACTATAATCGCGAGATGGTTCAAAGGCAAGGAGTTGTCATTCGCTTTCGGACTGAATCTTACGGTAGCAAGGCTCGGCTCGTTTCTCGCTCTTAACTCGCCGACCTGGGGAAAAAGCCTTTACTCATACTGGCAGACTCCTTTGTGGATAACAGTATTCGCCGGTATCTTTGCAGTCGTCTGCATAATATTCTATTACTTCATGGATGTATACGCCGCGAAAAAATACGATATGCCCAAAGACGGCGAACAGGACAAGATTGAGTTTAAGGAACTTTTCAAGTTCGGAAAGTCATTCTGGTACATCACGGCGCTTTGTGTTACTTTTTATTCGGCAATGTTTCCTTTCCAGACGTTCGCGATTAAGTTCTTCCAGGAAGCGCACGGTACAACGAGGGAAGTCGGAGGAAACCTCTCAAGCATACTTACTCTTGCGGCGATGATTTTCACGCCGCTGTTTGGCCTTCTTTCGGATAAAATCGGAAAACGCTCGCTCCTGATGATGCTCGGCTCGCTGGTTATTATCCCGGTATATCTTATTATGGCGTATAAAGTTGACCTTGCGGGCATGATTGGCCTGCAGGGCGGTTTTCATATGGCATTGCC
>CAIKZJ010000177.1 GCA_903831845.1 uncultured Ignavibacteriota bacterium | reverse complement strand
TGTCGGACTTTATGAAATCGATACAGCAACGGCGGGAATTAATCTCATCGGGACTTTCCCGTCTTATACACAGGTCATGGCAACAGGATTTACCGGAATGGGCGGTCCGCAGATAACGGCAACGCAGTATCCGAACACTCAGAATCTGGCCGGACCATATGTTATCAACGCGGTGGTTACACCCAGCGGCTCAGGAATCGCCTCTACAAAAATTTTCTGGTCGAGAAATAATCCTTCCGTTACAGACAGTGTGACAATGACGAACTCAGGCGGTAATAACTGGACAGGAAATATTTCCGGCAACGGCTCGCCCGCGACTTACAGGTATTACTGCATTACACGCGATTCCCTTAATCGCACCGCTGTCGCGCCGATAGGCGCTCCTTCAAATCTGTACACATTCATCGCGATGGCAAGTGATACCTCAAAACCCGTGATTACGCATACGCCTATCGGGAGTACGATGAAAACAGCGTGGCCCATAAATATTTCCGCTTCGGTTACGGATAATTTCGGCATCGATTCGGTCTGGGTCAGATGGAATATCAACAGGGGAGTTAACAAACTTCTTAAACTGCCTCTGTTCACCGGTACAATCTACCAGTCGCTGTTCAATTCTGTAAACGCAGATGTTGTTGCAGGCGATACTGTGTTTTACCGCATTATAGCGCAGGATAACTCGTCTTCGCATAACAGGGACTCCACGCCCGGGTATGGCTTCAGGATTATAGGCAGTGATTATAACTGCATCGGCTCGGGCATAACGCAGGTGCTTGGTTATCCTTTCAACACTCTGTATTACGGAAACAGAACGCAGATGCTCTGGACAAAACAGGAACTTCAGAGCGTCGGAGGCGTGCAGGGATACATTACAAGAATCGGATTTGAAGTTGCCCAGCTGGATACAAATACTATGAACAACTTCAGCGTGAAGATGCAGAGCATCTCCGACACCGTGATTCCGGCATTCCTTGAAACAAACTGGACTACTGTTTATTCCGGCACATATAAACTGACGGCTCTGGGCTGGCAGTATATCGACCTGCAGACACCGTTCGAGTGGGACGCCAACAGCAGCGTAGTCGTGCAGATATGCTTTGAGAATACTATAAAATATTTCTATTCCACCGTCAGGTGTACTTTTCTTTCCGGTGTCATTAAATGTATTTATGATTACAAGGACATGTCAAATGCCTGTACTGAATTCCAGACTGTGCATAACGGCACATACAGGCCGAACATATGTTTTAAAATTGTTCCGTTGGTAAATACGGACCCGAATTTCACAACGCTGCCGAAAGATTTCAGTCTCTCGCAGAATTACCCGAATCCGTTTAATCCCGTGACAAGAATTAAATACGATATATCGGAAAAAGCTAATGTTACACTGAAAATTTATGATCTCCTCGGCAGGGAAGTGGGAACGCTCGTCAATGAAACGAAAATACCCGGAACTTACTCAGTCGATTTCAACGCGTCAAACCTTCCAAGCGGTATTTACCTGTGCGTTCTGAAAGCGAATTCGTTCATGCAGACAAAACGGATGGTGCTTATTAAATAATAAAGGAATTGTATATGAAATTCTCAGTTCTTTCTATCTCTGTTGTCTTGCTCTTTCTCTTCATGCCGGTTCATGGAACTTCGCAGGAGAATAATGAATTTGCAAGACCGGTTAAAACGGTTGCCGGGTTTACGGATTTTTATTTAGGTGTTGATAATGCCGAACCGTATATATCTATTAATCCTAGAGACCCGAAAAATATTATCTGCGCTTTTAACTATGGATGCTATTATACGCTGGACGGCGTAACCTGGAGAAAAAATCAGACTATATACCCCGGCTTTGACCCGTTCCTGACTTTCGATAGCATCGGCCGCGCTTTCTATGCTTCGCTTACGAGTTCTTTGCTCTACACTCTTGGCAAATCAACTGACAAAGGACAGACATGGATTATGAGCAGTCCCGTGACAAACATTGCCGATAAAGAGTGCATTTGCGCGAACAGGCACGGCGGTATTTTCAATAATTATTTGTATTCCGGTTGGCAACGGTTTTACTCGGGCCAGTATCAGGATGATATTTATTTTTCTTACTCTACAAATCAGGGCGAATACTGGAATACGAAGCTTTTGGGCGCAAACATGGGTCTCTGTCCTTATATTACGATAGGTCCGTCTTTATACGGCCCAGGGGAAATAATTTATTTCGGTTATAATTACCATGTAAGTGGCTCGGCATATGAGGTTAAAATGCTTGTATCTTCGAATTCAGGAATTTCCTTTTCGCAGGGAATTACTGTAGCCGCTCTGACTTCTCCGCCGGCTCTCAAAAACGATTCATTGAAAATTAACTCCTGCATATACATGGATGCGGATAACAGCGGCGGACCATACCGGGGAAATGTTTACATCGTTTACTGCGCGCGAGGACAGGGTACTGATGAAAGTGATATAATGTTTACAAAATCCACAAACTATGGCTTTAACTGGTCAGTTCCGCTCAGGCTCAACGACGATTCTACTTCTTCAGATCAGTATATGCCCGCTATATGCGTCGACAACAGCGGTCTTATATATGCCGTGTGGTATGACTCCCGTGTTGATCCCGTGAATAACAGAATGACAATGCTTTACGGAACAGTTTCCTCAAACGGCGGCGCGACCTTTTGTCCTGATTATCCCGTTTCGACTGAATCTTTCAATCCGAACCTAATTGCATTGAATGGATATGTAGGACACTACATAAGTGTTGCTTCTTCCAATCATTCCGCTATTGCTGCCTGGACCGACGGACGCAGAAATACATTCGGGAGTTATGCCGGTTATCTGATGGATTTCGCATTGGCTGTCAATCCCGAAGTAAATGTAATGAATTCAAATGATACTGCGTTTTTCTCTGTCGGGATACCGCGGGTTAAAGGTCCTTTTAACAGCAGAGTGAATATTACGGCCGTTTTGGACTCTATTCCCCAGCAGGGAAATGTATTCGTTAATTTTGTTAATGGTAAGGATTATATTACCTCGTTTCCTGATTCGGTAAAAATCCGTGTCATAACATCCGGCATCCCTAGTTCAAGGGTATTCAAACTTAACATTACCGCAAGAAGCATATATGATACCCCGGTTCATTTACAAACCGTTTCCATACCGGTAAATTATCTCTACAGCACGAATATGTTTTGCCGTGAAAGCAATAAACCAATCGCAGATATATGTGATATCTCCGATACGATAACGATTGTTCAGGCCGGCCTGGTTCAGGATCTTAAAGTGCAGCTCAATATAAACCACACAAATGACGGACACCTTGCAGTTTTTTTAAAGAAAAGTCCTTTCAATGTCCAGCTGACACAGTATAACGGAACCGGAGGACAGAATTTCACAAATACCGTTTTTGACGACACTGCCGCTCTATCGATAAAACAGGGAACGCCCCCTTTTACGGGACATTACAGGCCTGATGTAGCGCTTACGTATTTCAACGGTACTCCTCTGAACACAGATTGGGTTTTAAATATCAGGGATTTCACTTCGGGAAGCACCGGAATGCTGTTGAACTGGTGTCTCTTTACAAAATTCCTTTCACCTATATCGGTAAATAATAATTTAACAGAATTACCGGGTGAATTTAAAATAGAGCGGATTTATCCTAATCCTTTCAATACGACAACCACGCTGCAATTCTCGGTTCCTTCCTTTCTGCGTTCATCTTCACTTCAGGGTACAGAAGGAGTGAACCTTGCCATATATGATATTCTGGGTAGGGAAATTACCGTTCTTGTGAACGAAAAACTTGCTCCCGGTATATACCGGATTGCTTGGAACGCTTCGGCTTTTTCAAGCGGAATTTATTTCTGTGTTCTGAAAGCGAACTCGTTTATGCAGACAAAACGGATGGTGCTTATTAAGTAATAACACACTTTGGAAATTGTTTTAAAAGATATAAAACAAAAACCCCGCTTTGCGGGGTTTTCTTTATCCTCAAAATATTGTATTTAATTCAATTATACTGAACAGGTTTTTCCGTCTCCGATATCATTATAAAAACAAAATTCCATTTCTTTCCTGTCGACGGGTCCGTATAATCAACGGGGTACATTTTATAAGTTCTTACAACGGCAGCTCCTCTGCCTGCAATCATCCTTACGCCTCTGTAAGTTTCTGCGGAAAACTCTGCCGGAATAATCGTCGAATAAACCGCGGATGATGAAACATCTTTCACGTGCTTTAGAACTGAAAACTGCCTGTGGCTTATCGTCTCGTCGCTCGAGGGACCGCATACCCAGATGTTCAGATAATCAGGACGGGGCAATGATAATCCCGCGTTTCCGTTCCATCTGGAAACGGAAGCGGTCCAGTCTGCGTTTTCAGAAATGTTAACGCTTTCAGTGCACTCCTTTATATAATACAAATCAGGAAATCTGAACGAGTTGTTTATCGTGTCCGAAATATAACCCGGAAAATCATTCATGCCTGTTACATTGAACAATACATTTGGCTGATTTACGTTCAAGGGTCCTATATGCCTGAAATAATGAACAAGGTTTCCGTTGTAGACGGGTTCAAGCTCAACTCCGTTGGCTCTTACTTTCTCCACCGCCTGAAGAAGTTTTTTATCCTTCAGAAAAAAAGCGGCCGCGTAATTGTCAGCAGTTAATTCCGCATAATCCTCACCTCCCGACTGTTTCCTGTTTTCGAATTTTCTTATTGTAATGAAATAAGCGTCATACTTGAAAACGCCGTCGGCGTAAGCATCGATGTCATTTAAGTAATTAATCCGGTTAATCTTCGGAATGTTCTCCTGAGAATAAAGATTTATTCCGACGGATATAAGTAATAAAACAAAAAGAGATGTTAATTTTTTCATGGCCGTTTTTATGTTTGAAAACAGTGGTATGAACTGAAAAGTTCATCTGATCGATGTTATTTAAAAGCAGGATAACAAAAGGAATCGCTTCTCTTTGCGTTGATTATCGGCGAATTCCTTTGTTTTATTTGGTTATATAAAGGAAAACATGACGCACTCTTCGGAATTTATTTAACCAGCATCATTTTTTTGACTTCCGAATAAGATTTATCGCCATCTGCCTGCAATCTGTAAAAATAAACTCCGCTTGTCATTCCTTCCGCTTTGAAATCAACGACGTGATTTCCCGCTTTCTTAAATTCGTTATTAATAATCTTCCTCACCTCTCTGCCGGAAATGTCGAATACAGAAATAGTTATTCTTGAATCGGTCGGCAGGGAAAAACCTATCTTCGTCGACGGGTTGAAAGGATTCGGATAATTGTATCCCAGCTGAAATTCCTTCGGAGCGGATATTTCGCTCCCCGTTACTGAAGTCAGTCCCGACTGCAGTATTTTTATCGTTGCACCGGAAGTATTTCCGCCGACGACATAAACGCTGAAGTCGCTGCCGATGTCAAGACCGCTTGCATAAGAACCCGGAACCGCTATCGTCCAGCCCGTGCTGCCGTTACTGTTTACCTTGCATACGGCCATCTGTGTCATTGTTCCTGCCGCGAGATAAATGTTGTTAAGCGCGTCCATCTTTAACTGCGCATGAAGCATTAACGAAAACGTGCTGTCAGCGTCGGGATTTGACCAGGCAAGCGTTCCTGTCGGGTTGAATTTTGCGAATGAAGTGCCGAATGAATTCGGATTCGGATATCCGCATATTACAGGCATGTTATCCGTCCCTACTTCAAGCCGCTGCGCCGCTATTGTGTGGCTCGAGCTCCAGAGCTCCGTGCCTGCCGGACTTAGTTTCTTTACTATCGAGTTTACGGGATTGAATACATATTCGAGATTCACTATGTAAGTGTTTCCGGAAGCGTCGCCTCCCGCGTCACCCTGTGTCGAACTGAATACGCCTGGCAGACTCCATATGGGATTCCCGTTCATGTCAAGCTTTGCATATCCGTTGACGCTGCCTGTTATTCCTCTGCCGATTACAAGTATTCCGTTATCGGGCGTGAATTTCATGTTTACAGGCATGCCTATTGAGTTGAAATATGTCCACAGCGGCGTGCCGTCTGCGGAAAGTTTCTTGACCTTCAGGTTCAGACCATTCGAACCGTTTATTCCCGTGCCTAATATATATATGTTGTTCTGTCCGTCAATTAATACTTTCTTCGTCTGCGACCCTTCGAACGAACTTTCGAAAACCTGACGCCATAATATGTTTCCGGCCGGATCGAATTTCATTACGATGCTGGCCGCAACTACAGGGTTTGAATATCCCGACATTAACGTTCCTGTCACAATTATATTTCCCGCGTTATCAGTCTCGACCCATGTCGCTTTTTCCCAAAGTGTAGTGTTCGTCTGATCGTATGCCGACTGCCATTGCAGCTGCCCCGAAGAATTTCTCTTTGTAAGCGTGATGTCTCCTCCCTGCGCGTATTCGTAATTCACCGTGTATACGTTATGTGAATTGTCCACGGCTATTGAAACACCCGCCGTGCTTTGAACCCAGTTGACATTGACCTGAGATATCGCCGGAACCGCAAGTAATGCTGTTATAAGAAATACGAGTATATTTTTCATTTTTTATCCCCTTGTAGTGTTTACTGTATAACAAAAGTAAAGATATTCAGGTTCTAAATGTTTCAAAAAACAACATCGGTACGCTGTTAGTACATTGTTTTTGCGGAAATAAGGACAGGCTGTAATCTTGAAAACTGTTATAAAAAAAGCCGGCGGGTACTAACCTTCCGGCTTCTGTATTTGAATTAAGATAAATTTTACTTTACCAGAATCATTTTTATTGCCGCCGGGTATTTCTTTGAGCCTTCTGCCTGAATACGGCAGATAAACACTCCGCTTGCCAATCCGCTTCCGTCAAATTCCGTAGAATAACTTCCCGCATGCATGAAGCCTTTTAAAAGTTTTTTTATCTCCCTGCCGGTGACGTCGTATACTGCAAGCGTTACGTTTCCGCTTTCGGGAATGTCAAATCTTATGTTCGTTACAGGATTGAAAGGGTTCGGATAATTCGTGTAAAGCGTGAATTCTCCGGGCACCTCATTGCTTGTTCGCGTTATTCCTATCGTCTGCGCCGAATCAAGGTCGTAATGCCTGAATACCGCGTAGTTGAATTCCGAAATGTACAGATCGTTTGCCTGCCTGTTGTGATAAAATACAGGCGTGGCCGAACCCGACTGCCGGAAAAGAAATTTCCGCGAAGTCACGTTGTATGTGGTCGGATGATGTTCGCAGACAAACACGGAATCGGTCTGCACTGTAATCGAATAAATCAGCGACCTGTCGTTTTTGTACCCGATGACTCTTTTCCCGAACGGCAGCGTGCCTGTTATCGAATAATCCGCGGGATTCATAATCTTATTGCCGATGAAAACCCTGTCTGTAGTCTGGTCGTATGCCATAAGGTCGCTTTCAAACGTTCCGTAGTTCGATGGTATGTATGAAGATATGTCCATCGAGTCCAGCAGGGTCAGAGTGCTTATGTTAAGCACCTTAAGTTTCTTTTCCACTCTCTGCAGCGCGAAAAGCTTGTTCTGCGAAGGCACCGACATAAGCTGTATTACTCCAATCGCCGCATGTGTGTCGGAATTGAAATTGAAATTCGGCAGCCGCTTCGCGTTCTCGACGGCGTTTGTCAGAGTGTTTACTATCACTATTGTATCAAGTTCAGGGAAACAAATGAAAAGCTTGTGAATCTGCTTGTCAAGATGCATCACCGGAATCGCGTCTGAACGTCCTTCGGAGATTCCGAGATTTATTCTTGTTATAAGCGCGTTTGTCAGGCAGTTGAACACGCTGACGTTGCTGTAAAAAGCGCTTAACACAAACAGCCTGTTGTTCGATGAATCCGCCTCCGCAACGCACGGCCAGTTGTCTGTCGCCATCTGAGAAAGTTCATATGTTGAAGTGTTGTACCTGATTAATCTGCTCCCACCCAGACGCTTCACCATGTAAAGCGTGCTGCCGTTAGGCGAGAGCGCGAACTCGTCTACAGTCTCGCCTATATCGACCGTATCCATTACCGATGAGTTTGTGTTGAAGATTCCTATCCATCCCGAATGCATGTTCGGAAGTATAAGCTGATTCCTGATGTAATCCGCTTCAATCATCTCGGCCTTGTCACCTATCTTGAGCGAGTCGAGAACTTTTGTCGCTACATTGTATCTGTAAATTTTTGTCCAGGAACCGTGCTGACCCTGCTGTGAATATCCCGTTCCGTTTGTCATGTATATAGTCTGGCTTGACGGGAAATAAGCCTTGTCAGAAGTCTGCATTCCTGTTTTTACGGAATCAGTCGCAAGCCCGGTGGATATTCTTACCACTTTCACCTGATTCACCCCGTAAAGGAAAAGCCTGTCGTTCGGGACGTCAAGCTTTAAGTCCCCCATGTTCTCTGAAGTAAGTATGTTTATAGTCCGCACAAGCGAGTATGTAGTATTGTTGAAAACCCTTATCTGCGCCGTAGATGAAGCAACGTTTTTCGAAACGGCGTAAATGTAGTTGTTTGCGCTGTCTACCTGTATGCCGCCTGCGACGAATCCCGGCGTGAAACTTCCGATTGAAGAAAGGCTGCTTCCGCTTAAAACCTTTACCGTCGGCCCGTCAACCACGTACACCTGGTTCTGTGCGGTGTTGAAACTTATGCCGGATACGGTTCCGCTGTAATCGTAAGTGCCGGTTATAGTATTTGAGGCCGGATTAATAAGGTATAGCTTATTCGGTGTCGATTCCGCATTCACAATAAGCAGGTATCCGTTCGCGGGATTGCACCTTAATGTATGCACAATTCCCGTGAAGGGAAGAGTGAGAGTCCCGGATTCCGATTTTGTTGCCAGATCAATAACCGAAATGTTGTTCGTCTGCGTGCCGGAACTGTAAGCTTTTCCTCTGTAATTATCCACCGCTACGTCGAACATTTTCAGAACGTTGCCGTGATTGCTCACGAGCGTTCTTTTCATGTCGTATGACTTTACAAGTTTGTAAGTAAGCGTCTGTGAGATTAAATGAGGTGCAGAAAAGAGAATTAACAGTAACAGTATTTTTCTCATAATGATAGTGTTTGATTCTTGTCTGTTAATTTGAC
>CAIKZJ010000176.1 GCA_903831845.1 uncultured Ignavibacteriota bacterium | reverse complement strand
TTATGTTTTTTACTCCGTGTAAAATTGTTTGTTCCGTTTTTATATTCAAGTGTAAAACTTTATATCTTGTGGACGGCGTAAGCGTTCTCTTCGAGCCACTTCTTCGCCTTTTTGTATTCGGGGAAGAGTTCCGCGACACGCTCCCAGTATTTCTTCGAGTGATTCATTATTTCGGTGTGGACGAGTTCGTGTATTATCAGATATTCAGATACGTATTCAGGGCAAAGCACGAGCCGCCAGTTGAAGGAAATGTTCTTCGCGGAAGAGCAGGTGCCCCATTTTGTTTTCTGGCTTCTGATGAAGAGACGGCTGTATGAAAAACCGTGAATGCGCGCTGTATCTTCGGCTTTTTGCGTGATGTATTCCGCCGCAAGTTTCCTGTAAAATGCATTTCGCGCCTTTTCGTCTGTGGTCAGGTTCTTTCCGGATTCAACAGTGCGGCTTTCCTTGTCCTTTATGGTCTTATTTCTAAGTTCAGGCCTGTGTAAAAATTTGTAGACCTGTCCGAAAAGTATGAGTTCGTTTTCTTTCAGGACAAACACTTTCTTCCGCTTAGCAAACGTTTCAAGATGTTTGTCTATCCACTTTTTCTTTTTGGAGATGATTTCAAATATGTGCTTTTCTGAAAAAATGAAAGGTACCGTAATGTCTACAGTAAGGTCATTGCGGATCTTTATCCTGACGCTCCGCGTGGCTTTTCTGTGTACGCGGTAGTTATGAGGTATGTCTGTGTTCTGTTTCAAGTTCAAAAATAAAAAAAGGCTGTAAGAATTACAGCCTTATTATTTTTCTTTCCTGTTTTTCTGTTAAGAGCATCCGCTTGTCGAGCCGCAGCTCATGCATTTCAGGCAGGTGCCGTTTCTCACCATTGTCGCCTGTCCGCATTCCTGGCAGATGTCGCCCGTGTAACCTTTCAGAATCGCCTCTTCTATCTTCGCTTTCTGTCCGCCGTTTCCGTTCGGAGCAGAAACTATGTTGATAGGAACGCTCGTATCGGCTGTCACTGACGTTTCCGCTATCGGCGGCTGGTTTTCTTTCGGCTTCCTGACTTTCTCTTCAACTATTCTTTCGCTGTAAATCCTCTCTTCGTAATATTCAATGTCCTTGTCCTTTTCCGTCTTTGCCAGCGAATCAACCGGGCTTATCCTGATTTCTTCGTCAGGAATATGCGCCAGATCCGACCTGCCGAGATACGTTACCGCGAGTTCGCGGAAAATGTAGTCGATTATAGAAGTCGCCATCTTGATGCTCGGGTTGCCGATGATTATTCCGTTCGGCTCGAAACGCGTGTAAACAAACGCGTCAACGAATTCCTCGAGCGGCACTCCGTGCTGCAGTCCGAGTGATACGGCAATCGCGAAACAGTTCATCAGACTTCTGAACGCCGCGCCTTCACGGTGCATGTCGACGAATATCTCGCCCAACTGGCCGTTGTCGTATTCGCCCGTCCTGATATAAACGGAATGGTTTCCTATCTTGGCTTTCTGAGTATATCCTTTTCTTCTGTAAGGAAGTTTCCTTCTCTTTGCAATGTACCTGTGTATGATTCTTTCGGCTACCTTCACTATGTCGCTTGTGGCGGTAACAGTGATATCCGATTTTTCTTCCAGTTCGAAATCGCCGAAGTCGTCCGCAATCCTGTTCAAGGGCTGCGAAAGTTTCGAGCCGTCCCTGTAAAGGGCGTTCGACTTGAGTCCGAGCGACCACGACATCATGTATGCCTTCTTCATGTCTTCAACGGAAGCGTGATTGGGCAGGTTGATTGTCTTGGAAATCGCGCCTGAAATGAACGGCTGAGCAGCCGCCATTATCTTGATGTGCGCTTCGGGCGAAATGTATCTCGTGCCCTTCTTTCCGCACTTCGCGGCGCAGTCGAATATCGGATAATGCTCTTCTTTAAGATGCGGCGCGCCTTCTATCGTCATCGTGCCGCAGATGTAATCGTTGGCTTCATCGATCTGCTCTTTCGTGTATCCGAGTGCCTTCAGTATGCTGAAGTTGAAGTCGTCCAGCTGCTCGTCTGTGAATCCGAGCACGTTCTTGCAGAACGAAACACCGAGAGTATACTTGTTGAACGAGAAATTTATGTCGAACACGCCGGGCAGCGATTTTTCTATCTGCTTAATGACATCCATCGTGAAGCCCTTGTCCGCCAGACTCTGCGGATTGATGTGCGGGCATCCGATTAATGAGCCGTAACCCTTCGTGTATTTTATTATGTCGTCCGTTTCGCTGTCGGAATAACCGAGTTTCTTCAGCGCGGGCGGTATCGATTCGTTTATGATCTTGAAATATCCGCCTCCGGCGAGTTTTTTGAATTTCACCAGAGCGAAATCAGGCTCGACGCCGGTCGTGTCGCAGTCCATCAGAAGTCCGATGGTTCCCGTCGGGGCGATAACCGTGACCTGAGCGTTTCTGAACCCGTATTTTTCGCCGAGCGAAAGAGCTTCATCAGCGTCTTTTCTCGCCGCGTCAAGAAGGTCATCGTCCACGCAGAATCTTTTGTTGATTCCCATCGGATAAATCGAAAGTCCTTCGTATTCCTTCTTGTTCGCGTTGAACGCCGCTCTCTTGTGGTTGCGTATTACGCGCAGCATGTTGTCGCGGTTTTCTTCGAACCTCGTGAAAGGTCCGAGTTCGCGCGACATTTCTGCAGAAGTTGCGTATGATTTCATGTGAAGAATCGCCGTGATGCATCCCGTCAGCGATAACGCTTCAGGTGAATCGTACGGGAGTCCGAGTATCATTAATAATGCGCCGAGGTTCGCGTAACCGAGTCCCAGCGTTCTGTAATCGTATGATAATTTCGCTATGCTGCTGCTCGGGAACTGAGCCATCAGCACGCTGATTTCAAGAACTATCGTCCAGAGCCGCGTCGCGTTCCTGAACGCTTCAATGTCAAACTTTTCAGTTTCGAAACTGTAGAACTTGACGAGGTTCAGCGAAGCAAGGTTGCAGGCCGTGTCGTCAAGGAACATGTACTCGCTGCACGGATTAGATGCCTTGATGTCGCCGCCGGTCGGGCAGGTGTGCCACTCGTTAATAGTAGTGTGGAACTGTATTCCCGGGTCGGCGCATGCCCACGCGGAGTATGCGATATCGTCCCAGAGTTTCCGCGCCTTTAATACCTTCGCGGCTTTTGGGGTGCGGCTTTCGGCAGCGGATTTCTGAAGTTCGGTTCTCCAGTAGAGATTCCAGTCGCTGTCCATTTCGACGGCTTTCATGAACTCGTTCGTGGCGCGGACGCTG
>CAIKZJ010000175.1 GCA_903831845.1 uncultured Ignavibacteriota bacterium | reverse complement strand
TAGTCGGCGGAACAAGATTCGTTTATAAAAACTGGTCGGACAACGGCGACACGACTCACAATTTCACGTTGACTGCCCCTGTCACGCTTACAGCGAACTATAAAGCGCAGTACCGTCTTATTCTGAACTCTTCGGTCGGCAATTCGTTCGGCGGAGGCAATTTCTACGATTCTGCAGTCGCGTTCCAGTTCGGCGTTAACAGCAAATTGTTCAACTACAACGGAACGCTTTACAGGTTCAGAGGCTGGGACGGCGTAGGAAACGGCGCATACACCAGCGCGGACAGCACCGGAAACGACACTGTAGTCACGGTTTCGATTATAAACGTTATTTCCGAAACGGCAAGATGGACTCCGTATGTAGGCATCAGCAATATAAGCACCGAAATACCATCAGTGTTCAGGCTGTATCAGAATTATCCGAATCCGTTCAACCCAGTCACGAACATCAATTTTGACGTAGCTCATTCGGGCAAAGTCAGGATTACAGTTTACGACGTTCTCGGAAAAGAAATTGACGTTCTCGCGAACGACATACTTCAGCCGGGTAGTTACAGGGCGACATTCGACGCTTCGAAATTCTCAAGCGGCATTTACTTCTACAGGCTCGAAGCTCCGGGATTCTCCGACATAAAGAGAATGATAGTTCTGAAATAATTTTAAATTTAAGAATATAAATAAAAACGTCCCGCCTGCGGGACGTTTTTTTATTCCTACTCTCGATTAATCAATTCGTTATTTTATTCCCGCATCAGCTAATATTAATAATTCATCGAAAGAATATTAAAGTGCACTATTTGCTAACTGCTAAATGTTAAATGCTGATTGCTAAAGTTTTCGTTTAAACCTTTTTACGTTACGCATTGTCTTATTAAAAAATTTATAAACTAACTGAAGGTCAGTAATATGAAAAGATTAAATAATATCAGATTTATGCCGGCATTTCTGCTGCTGATTGTGCTCGCGGTTTATATTGCGGGATGCGACAAAAATCCGAATGAACCTACGGAAATGACGGATAACGAATACGTTCAGTATGTTGTCAGTTCGGGTTATGATAACGACGTTACAAACGAAGACAACCTGATGACGCAGGAATACACGGATCTTAACGACGGCGGCCCCCTTTCCGATAATGAAGGCGGCCTTAACCTCACGCCTGTCGATTCCCTTTATAAATGGGGACGCAGGATTACAGGTGTCAACAGGAATTTCAATATTACGAATGAAGGCGATACAATTAAAAGAGTCGCGGTCACTACTACATTTACGGGAAATTTTATAATTCTCGGTTATGTAAACGGAATCCTCGATACGATAATCAAACCCTACACCGAAGTTCTTACGCGGAATTCCGTGTTTAAAAGAATAAACACAACGCCGTATCCGAGAAAGAACTGGAGACTCTACCAGGTATCACCGGTGGACGGACAGACGACGCAGCCGCAGGTAGGAAGCTCGCAGGTGCAGATAACAAAAATTGAATTCTATATAAACAACGCGGCGACTCCGCAGTACACTCTTAACGGACCCGACTTCACGTCGACATATTTTACGACAAAGTACTTCGGCGGTTCGGGGATACCCGTAATTGACAGGAACGACCAGGTTAAGGTTAAAATATATACGACTTCACAGCTCGCGCCTGTTGATTATGTTGCGTTCCACTGGGCGAAGAACACGTTCGGTTTCCACAGAGTGCCGTTCACACTCGAAAGCCAGTCCGGAAGCGGACCTTATGAAAGAGTTTTCTCAAGAACATTCAATATTTACGGCAGTCACAGAATCGGAGCATTCAACGCATACTTCAGCGCATCGACGCATGAATCTCTGTACGACGACAACGTCTCTAAGTTCGCATCGGACCTCGTCGGCATTCCGTTTAAAGTCACGAAATAATTCTGCAGAAAGGAAAGTGAGGGAAAAGCAGGACTTAGCGCCTGCTTTTTTTGTAACTTTTTTGTGTTCGTATACGTTTTAATATATGGGAAAACAAGATGATACAAGAATTGAGAGAAGAAATAGTGCGAAAAGGCGAAAAAACCTTTAAGATTAAAGTAACTTTCGACGGAGAATCATATACCGCAAGCGGATATCTTAATGATTTCCTTATAAATGAAACATCCCAGAATGCCGGTGAATTCGACAGAGAACTCGAACCGGACAGCCCTGAAATCGAAAACCTTATATTCCTTATCAAAGACGATATACTCGGACACGAGTATTGATTCTTATCCTATATATCATTCTTAATATATAGTTTCGCGGAAAACATCCGTGAAATCAGTGATAATCCGTGGCAGACAACTTTTTTAATTCTATTCTACAGATTCGCTCGGATTATTCTGATGACAAAAACTGATTTGTCGCTCCTTACGACCTTTGCGGTAAAAATGTTAACAGTAAATTTATCTGAATACTATTCTCTGAGCTCATCCGTGAAAATCTGTGATAATCCGCGGCAGAAGATTTTATAAATTTTTCTGCCACAGATTCACACGGATTATTCGGATTAGATAAACAAGATTTTAATACGAAGCTCTGTGTTAATCTCTTTTATGTAATACGCAGATTTTCATTTCTTATAAACCGCAATAAACCTATTTTTGGAATATTGAATTACTCTGACATTTATGCTGCTGCATATACATCCAGTAAACCCGGAAGAGAGAAAAATAAAAATCGTGACCGAATGCCTCAAGGACGGCGGGATAATTATTTATCCTACTGATACTGTATATACTCTCGGTTGCGATCTCTTTAATCATGATGCCATCGATAAAGTCGGCAGGATAAAGAACATCAATCCGAAAACCGCCAACTACTCGATTGTCTGCTATGACTTAAGCCATCTTTCGGATTATGTATTCAGCATCGATACGCCGCTTTACAGGCTGATGAAGAAATCCCTTCCCGGCCCGTTCACGTTCATCCTGAAAGCCAATAACAACGTTCCGAAAATTTTTAAAAGCAAGAAGAAGACCGTCGGAATCAGAGTGCCGGATAATCTTATTACAAGGTCGATTGTTAAAATGCTCGGAAATCCCGTTACATCGACTTCCATACATGAACTCGAAGATCCGGATGATTATATATCCGACCCTGACGACATTTACGCGAAATACGGTAATATTGTTGATATTGTTATTGACGGGGGGTTCGGCCGCAAGAAGCCTTCGACTGTCGTGGACTGTTCGGATGGCAGCGTTACTGTAATCAGGCAGGGACTCGGCGACCTTGACAGTTTCGCCTGATACCCTGCCCGTAAATATCTGTTAAAGCCACTCTTCTTCTATTACCTTGCCCCTTATCCCTACTACCGTGTATTTAATGGGCACTTTTCTTGAAGCAGTTTCAAGCGCAATCTCCGCCATTTTAAGCAGTCCGCTGCAGCATGGCACCTCCATTATGACTACGTTGATTGTGTTTACTCTTGATTCGTCTATAAGTATTCTGAGTTTTTCCAGATACGATTCCTTGTTCGAATCAAGTTTCGGACATGCAATAACGAGCTTCTTTCCTTTCAAAAATCTTCCGTGAAAATCGGGTATGCTGAAGGGCACGCAGTCCGCGGCAAGCAATAAATCCGCTCCGTGAAAGTGATTCGCCGACGGATTCGCCAGATGAAGCTGTATCGGCCAGTGTGTAAGCTCCGACTGGACTGAAACCTGCGCCTCAGTGCTTACGGGAACAAAAGCCCTTTCCCTCGAACCGGGACATCCGCCGCCGTGACCGTGATGATGATTCTCAATCTGCACGAACTCTTTCTCAAGTAGCGATGACAGATTTACCTGTATCCCGTGCTCGTCGAGATATTTCACGCCTTCGCTGAAAAATCCCATTTCGTTGTGGTCTTTCAAATGCTTCAGATGGGCTAAAATCGTCCTTTCTCCGAGCTTCGAAATCCTCTCCATTACCGCGGTCTCGCTGTACGGCTGGGCTTCCCTTTCCTCGAGAGTTATTGCGCCTTCGGGGCATTCGCCTATGCAGGCGCCGAGCCCGTCGCAGTAAAGCTCGCTCACGAGCCTCGCCTTGCCTTCTATCATCTGCAGGGCACCTTCATGGCAGCCGTTTACGCACTGCTCGCAGCCGTTGCATTTTTCTTCGTCTATCTTTATGACTGTTCTCTTCATATTGTTTTTTTAATCAGACAAATATATCCTATTTGAGACGTAAAAGCAAGACAAAAATCGCGGGGACGAAGCCGTAAAAACGTGTTCAAAAGTGCGGATTATTAGAATTGATATTATGTTTATATAACATTAACTTATGCCGATTCAGTTAATCCACGGAAGGGTGGGTGAGTGGCTGAAACCAACGGTTTGCTAAACCGTCGTACGGGTCAAACTGTACCGAGAGTTCGAATCTCTCCCCTTCCGCGATTTTATTTTCCCGCCTGATAGAATTTTGCTGCTTCCCGGTTTGATTTTTAAGAATTGAATATCTTGTAAAAACAAAACTAATTTATCCAAATTTATAACAGGAGTTAAATTGACGGAAGAAAAAAAACAAAAGGCTTCGATTAAATCATTTCCCA
Organism: uncultured Ignavibacteriota bacterium; assembly: GCA_903831845.1. Lineage (GTDB taxonomy): Bacteria > Bacteroidota > Ignavibacteria > Tepidaquicellales > Tepidaquicellaceae > CAIKZJ01. The sequence continues at coordinate 1,975 of CAIKZJ010000175.1, read as the reverse complement.
AGAACTTCTGGGTCGTCATCCTGATGGAATTCTTCGAAAGAGGTTCTTACTACGGCGTAATGTCCGTTCTTTCGGTTTATCTCGTGCTCGCAGTCGATAAGGGCGGACTCGGATTCTCGAAAGAAAGCGTCGGAATAATCAAGAGCGTCATAACACCGATGCTGTACGTCCTCCCGATACTTTCAGGCGCGATAGCCGACAGGTTCGGGTACAGAAAAATGCTGATGTTCGCGTTCAGCGTGATGAGTCTCGGTTACCTTTTCACAGGCCTTGTAACCAGTTACGCGCTCGTTTTCGTCAGCCTTCTTTTCATGGTTCTCGGTGCCGGATGTTTTAAGCCGATAATTTCCGGAACGATAGCCCGTTCCACGAACGAAAACAATTCGACTCTGGGCTTCGGAATATTCTACTGGTCAATCAACCTCGGCGCGTTCATATTCCCTCTCATTCTGATCCCTATACTGAAAGATATTTCCTGGTCGTACATTTTCTTCATGGCGGCTATAGGCACGGGCTGGCTTTTCTTCCTGAACCTTTTCGTCTATAAGGAGCCCAAACGCCCCGAAAGCTCGAAAACAATCGGCGAAGTACTCGCGGGAATGGTGAAAGTGCTCACCGACTGGCGCTTCATTCTTATGATAGTAATTTATTCGGGATTCTGGATTCTTTACTTCCAGATGTTCGATACCGTATTGTGGTATCTCAAGGACCACATGGACATGACGCCTGTCGACAAGTTCGTGAACGGCATACTCGGAATATTTGTGAGCAATCCCAACTGGAAATTCGACGCGGAGCACGTAACTGTGATAAACGCCGGCACTATAATACTTCTCCAGCTGGTCGTTTCATCGATAGTGAAACACACAAAGGCCCTGCCCACGATGATAGTAGGTATCGGTCTCGGCACACTGGGCATGGCAATACTCGGCATTTCCACTCACGCCTGGGTATTCATGGCGGGTATGATAATCTTCTCCATAGGAGAAATGACCGCGCATCCCAAGTTCATTAGTTATGTCGGACTGATAGCCCCCGAAGACAAGAAAGCGCTGTACCTCGGTTACTCGTTCCTTTACGGTGTTATCGGCAGCGGCATCGGCGGAGTTCTTGGAGCGTATTCTTACGTCCACTTCGTCGACAAACTGCACAACCCTTCGGCCTTGTGGTTCATGTTCAGTCTCATAGGAGTAGCGACGATTATAGGTCTTCTGCTTTTCGCGAAGTTCCTCGCGCCGAAAGGAAAACATTGATTTTGCTTGATTAAAGGGCGGCCCGGCCGCCCTTTTTTATATTTGCTAAATCAAATTTATACTTGAATATTAAGTCTAAAAATACAATTATACGTAAATCTACAACTAATTTTTTACTATGAAAAAACTACTTACTGTTCTTCTGGTTTTAACAGCAATTTCATTCTCGTCGACAGGAAAAGCAGGCGACAGAATGATGCTCATCGAATTTTTCACGAGTTCCACATGCGGTCCCTGCGCGGCTAACAATCCGATAATGACCGCTTTCTTAAATGCACAGAATCCCGAACTTATCGCGGCAATCGGTTTCCACATGAACTGGCCGTCGCCGGGAAATGACCCGATGTATCTTTATAACTCGACTGACAATACGACAAGAAGAGGATATTACAGCGTAAACGCGATTCCCGCCGGATTCTTCGACGGAATTATCAGCATCCCGCTGCCGTATTCATCGGCTAATCTCCAGTCATATTTTGATCAGAGAAAGAATATACTAAGCCCCGTTACACTTATATTGAGAGACAGCACATTCGGAGACAGCGTGCTCGTCCGTGTCGGCGTACTATGCGAAACATACGTCGAGAACACAACCGCCACGCTTCAGGTCGGCGTACTTGAAGAGAACATTCACTATTCCTCTCCCCCGGGAACGAACGGCGAAACCGATTTCAACTGGGTTATGAGAAAAATGCTCCCGAACGCGGGCGGAACGCAGATTA
>CAIKZJ010000174.1 GCA_903831845.1 uncultured Ignavibacteriota bacterium | reverse complement strand
TAAAAACTATTACGACGAGAATTCCGCTGTTCTTCTCGGGCTTTCCGAAATAACAAGCGCAGCAGTAACATTCGGAATAAAAAACATCATAAGGCGCGAGAGGCCGTTCGTAACGCTTAAAGACGTTTATTTTAACAAGGATAATTCCCCTACTGACAGATATTCATTTCCGTCAGGACACACTTCGATGGTTTTTTCAATTGCTACGTCTCTTACGTTGAGGTATCCGGATAAACCCGCTGTTATTGCAGGCTCGTTCCTCTACGCAGCGCTGATAGGTTACGGCAGAATGTATCTGGGCGTTCATTATCCTTCGGACGTAATCGGCGGTATGATAGTCGGCTCGGGAAGCGCGGCACTTGTATATTCCTTAAGAAAAGAAATTTTAAAAGGCAAAAGCAATCTTTTTAATGAAAAGAACAGGCCTGACAGCAACAGCGAATTTTTATCCGCTCCTGCTATACTCGGCCTGACAATCGGCGCGGATGTTCTGAATCAGGTAATACGTCATTTCGCTGGTGACATGTTCTTCATAGCAACGGATACACAGACTCTGTCTCTCTCATATTCATTTTAATATAAAAAAACGTCACGAAGCAGGGCTTCGTGACGAGACAAAATCAAATCTTTTATTACAAATCTATAATTACTAATTACAAATTGCTATTTGACTCCGTGCATCATCTTCAACAGCGGCTTGATAAGCACGAACAGTATCAACGCGCTTACTCCCGCCATTATTACGAATATCAGGAAGAAGTCAAACGTCGTGTTTATCGGGAATCCCAGAAGAACAGGATGATGCCCCTCTGTCGGATAGAACGCACTAAGCACGCCCGAAAGCTTGAACGACGTTCCAAGCGAAAGAAACCAGACCGCCATCAGCACCGAGCCGAACCTTATCGGCGCGAGTTTCACTATCATCGATAATCCTATAGGCGACAGTGATAATTCGCCTATCGTCAGCACGAAGTACATGAATATCAATGGCCAGATACCGACTTTTACGCCTGAGGGTATAGTCTTTACCGCATATGCAAGTATTACCCAGGCAAGCGACATTAAAAGCAGGCCGAGCGCAAGTTTAAAAGGTATCGACGGTTCAGAGTTCTTCTTAGAAAGGAATGTCCATATAACCGCCATAATTGGCGCGAACGTTACGATGAAAAGCGGTCCGAATCCCTGAAACACCGAAGGAGGTATGCTCCAGCCGAATATCGAACGGTCGACGGAGTTATCAGCAAAATACGTAAGCGACGAGCCAATCTGCCCGAATGCAATCCAGAAAATCATCGTGAAAACGACAAGCACGAACATCGCTACGATTTTCTGTTTTTCGATTTTCGTGAGAGACCTGTCTGTAATTATTGACAAAGGCGCCGTGAAGAAAGTGGCGTATATAAACGAACCTATAGTGTCGGCGCTAAGTCCGAAATAGAATAAGACAAAAAGAAGCACGAACACGACAAGATTAATAACAATCTGTTTTGAGCTGACACCGGTTTTTTTATCGTCAGTCTCTGTTTTCAGTTTCGCGGGAGGGATGGTTCCCACAGGCGTTCCGTCAGGACGGACCACATATTTGTTTTTAAGCGGAATGAATATTACGAGACTAAGTATCATGCCTATGCCAGCCGCAAGATAGCCCCATTTAAAATCAGCGATGTTGCCCGTGTTTCCGAGGAATCCGCAGATTATCGGCGCAAGCAGTCCGCCCATGTTTATTCCCATGTAGAAGATCGTGAACGCGGAATCGATACGCTTATCGCCTTCGGGATACAGCTGTCCGACCATCGACGAAATGTTCGGCTTGAAGAATCCGTTGCCAAGACAGAGGAAGATAAGACCTGCATAAAGCAATGCGGAAGCCACAGGTTTGGTTTCGTACAGCATGCCGCTCGAGAAGAGAAGGAACTGACCTACTGCCATCATCGAGCCGCCAGCGACAATCGATTTTCTGTTTCCGAAATACCTGTCTGAAATGAATCCGCCTATCAGTGCGGTTATGTAAACCATTCCCGTATAATTACCGTATATCAGGTCGGCGAACGTCTTTTCGAATGTAAGCGCATGTATCATATAAAGATAGAACACTGCCTGCATTCCGTAGAAGCTGAACCTTTCCCACATCTCCGTGAAGAAGAGCAGGTAAAGACCTCCCGGATGTTTAAGTTTTTCTGCCTGTGCCATTATTCAAGAATTTTTATTTTTCGGATTTTGCTTCCGCAAGCGCTTTCTTCTGCGCCGCGCTTAATTCAAGGCCATGCGCGTTTGGTCCGGTTTCATTAGTTCTGAGCATGAAAGCGAAGAACAGGCCGAGGAAACCGAGAATCGAGAATATCCACATCCCGAGCCTGTATCCTGTCGGGTTCGTCGCGCTCGCGCCCGAAAAATCGTTTGCCCAGCCGATAAGAATGTTGAATCCTGCAAGACCTATGTTCTGTATCATTGTCATCAGTCCGTATGCTGTACCGAGTTTTTCCTCTCTCACTACCAGCGCAACAGAAGGCCACATGACCGCGGGTATAAGCGAAAACGCAAATCCCATCATCGCCATCGGAAACATAAGCGAATAAGGAATGACGGCTTCTTCGATTCCGAACGCAGGCAATGCCATATGAAAACCGCCCTGCAGGCCAATCATGCCCGCAAGGTCAACTTTATACGCCATAATAAGATATACCGGGATAATAACCAGCGAGCCGAGCATCATCAGAAGCGAGCGTTTTCCGATTTTATCCGAAAGAAGTCCGAACAGCGGCGTGAAAATCATCGCCGCGAGAGTAAGTATGCTTGAGAGGTTTCCTCCGACTTCCCTCGTCGTACCGTGCGCTTCCTGGAAGAACTTAATCGCGAACGTCTGGAAAGGAAACATTGCCGAATAAAAAGTAACACAAAGCGCCGTGATGTACCAGAATGACTTTCCGAACTTGAAAAGTTC
>CAIKZJ010000173.1 GCA_903831845.1 uncultured Ignavibacteriota bacterium | reverse complement strand
GTCGGGCAAAGCTATATACATTAAACCGGGCAAAACGGGAAACGAGATAGATTACAAGGCGCCGCTGAAAGGCACTAACGGAAGCGACATCGCCTCGATGATGAGCACTGTGACCGACCTCTCGGGAGACGTTAAAACCCTTATAGGGAAATTCAGCAAGACCGCCGATAACCTGGACAAGGTTCTCGTCAACGTGAACGAGCTTGTCGGCGATAAGAGAATGCAGAACGATCTTAAATCGACTATCACAAACCTTTCAGTAACATCGAGAAACCTCAACGGGCTCGTTTCGGAATCGCGCACAAGCGTTAAAAGCCTGACGGATAACGCTGACAAAACAATGAACAGCGTTAACAACATGCTGGACGAGAACAGCCCCGAAATAAAGAATACAATTAAGGACATCAGGTCGCTAACGGCCAAGTTCGACAGCCTTACATCAAACCTGAACCTTATCGTATCGGACATTCAGACACAGAAAAGCGGCGTAGGCAAGTTCATATACGACGATAAGTTTTTCAACAACCTGAATAAAACACTCGAAGAGGTTGAAAAACTTACCAAAAAGATCCGTGAAGACGGAATTAAAATTAATTTATTTTAAGTCGAACGAAATATTAATTCTGTGCAGCGAGCCTATGTGCCCGAGTGAATTAAAGGCGTAATCGAGCCTGTAAGTCTCCTTAAATTTTATTCCTATACCGGCCGAAAATCCGGCTATGCCGTTCGTGGAAGTACCCATTTTCAGATTCTGCCTTAAAGCGTTATCATATCCCGCCCTTAACAATACGTATTCATTGAGGTCGAATTCGCCCCCCACTATAACGTTCTTGAATCTTTCGAAGAACTTGTCGTAATCGTCTGCAAGGTTGGCGAAACCGAAATTAAAAGTCAGCGGCAGGTAATCCAGTTTCTTGCTCGCGCCGATTCTAAGGTCGAGAGGAAGTTTTTCCTTCGTGCCGTAATACGTTTTCAGCTGTGTTCCGAGATTCAGAAGGCTCGCGCCTATAGTGAACTTCTGTTCCGGGAAATTGTACATCGCGCCCGCGTCTATCGCCGCGCCGTACGATTTGTATTCGTCAATCGCGGAATAAATGAATTTTACGTTAACGCCGTATTTGAAGTTTGTTTTGTAGACGTTAGCGTAACCAAGTGATACTGCCAGTTCGTTCACGCCGAACGTCCCGAGGTTGTTGAAATACTCGTCCCACTTGTCGAAAGTTCCGTAATTGATATACTTGACACCGATTCCGAAATATCCGATATCTTTATATTTCTGCGAATAAGCGGCGTTGCCGGAATTGATGTCCATCAGGTATTTGAAAAAACCAACGCTTGCCTTCTTGCCGTCGAGAGTGGCAAGTCCCGCAGGATTGTAAAAGATAGTATTGACGTCGTTCTCGATCGCGACAAGATTGCCGGCCATAGCGGCCGAACGCGCGTCCGGATTAAGGTTTAAAAACTGGTATGTGTACTGCTGCTGTGCATTGGAAACGGCCTGAAATACCGAAAAAACGAATATAATAACCGCTAAAATTTTTATTTTTACCATAATCTTTTGTTTAAATGTGGTATCTGTTTGTAACAGTCCGCTCCTTTTTTTCTCAATAATAATTTATAAAATTTACAGAAACAAGGTTTTTCACAATATTGAAAATTCCTTGTAATTGCCCTCAAATGGCATTCTCACGACGGAAGTTGAATTAATCTTTGAAAATTTCGGGCCTATCTGCACCTGCTTAATAAACTCGTTCATTTCACTTACGCCGCCTTCTGCTTCTATCTCGACGTCGCCGTTATGAAGGTTCTTAGCATAACCGTTTATTCCGAGCTGAACGGCGTTTCTGTAACAATAATACCTGAACCCAACGCCCTGAACCATGCCTTTGACAGTCATTTTTATTTTAACCATTTGCAAATTTCCTCCTTATGCCCTGGTAGAATTCAGAGAACAAAAGACCGCCGAGTATCAGCGCGGCTCCCGTAAGCTGGTTCACGGACAGCACTTCGCTCAGCATGAAATATGAGAAAATGACCGCAAATACCTGTTCCATGTTGTACACCAATCCGGCTCGTACGGGCGTAGTGTATCTCTGAAAACGCATCGCTATGTAAAGCGCTATGAATGTTGAAAAGATGCCGTTGAAAGCCGTGGAAAATATCATGAAAGAATTCAACTCCAGTTTGAAAGAGCCGAGCCACAGGTATTCGATGAAAATAAGAGAAAGAAAACTGAACAGCGTCATCGCGAAGTATTGTCCCCATATTAAAGCAAGCGTATCGCTTTCCCTCGAAAATTTGTCAAGATAAACTATGTGAAACGCGAAAGCGACGGAGCAAATAACGGTAATCAGGTCGCCGAAGTTAAGTTCGGAATCACGTATTCCCGACAGGACATAAACGCCCGCGATTACAATCGCGATGCCGATTATGTTTTCGAATTTCGGTTTTACTTTTATCACCGCCATCTGTATGAACGGGACGAGGACAAGATATGTGCCCGTGATGAACGCGGAGTTCGAGGCGCTTGTGAATTTAAGCCCGAACGTCTGCGTGACGAATCCGGCGAAAAGGAAAAATCCCAGTATAACACCCTGGTATACGGCTTTCTTTTCGAACTTTTTTATTTTTTTTCTGTAAAACGCGTAGAATACTATAAGCGTAAGAAAAAACCTGAAAAATATAAATGCGTTAGGAGACGCGTAATCGAGGGCTATCTTTACTGACGGGAAACTGAATCCCCATACGAAAGCGCAGAGAAGAAGCAGAAACTCCGATTTGTAATTGGTCGGATTGTCAGTGAAATAACCCTTTATTCCGGCGATTATTCCTTTTGATTTGGTCTCGTTGGATAGCATTTCCGCCCGGTTCCGGTTAATTGAAGAAGCTCGTAAGTTTCGGCTTGTAAATTATCGCGAAAGATACGATGAACCAGAGGAATATGTTGATTATGAGCGAGAGGTCCTTTGTGACTATCTGCTCGGGGCTCTCACCGAGGTTTTTCTTATGAAGCAGATACAGGTACCTGAACATTCCGTATATTACGAAAGGCGTCGTATAGATCAGGTTATCCGTATGGAAAGTGCTGACAGCCTTGTCGGAGACTGTGTAAAGCGCGTAACAGATTATCGTTCCGGTAACCGCGACAGTGTTCATCTGGTCTGTAAAAGTAATGTCGTAATGCTCCAAGACCTTTCTCTGGTTTTCGACATTCTCATTCTCCGTGCCCGAGAGTTCGGCGCGCCTTTTCGATATCGCGAGAAAGAGCGAGAGGAAAATAGTCGTGAGAATCATCCAGCTGGAGAATACTGCCCCGATAGCCGCGGCGCCGCCTTCGACGCGGAGCATGAATCCTATAGATATTATGAAAACGTCGAGAATTACTACATGCTTGAATTTAAAGGTGTATAAAATATTCAGGAGGAAATATATAAGTATAACGACTGAAAAATTTATTTCCAGGCGGGTAAGAATAAGCAATACCGGAAGCAGAAGTATGAATCCGAAAATCACAGCTTCCCTTACTGAAACTTCACCCGACGCAAGAGGCCTGAATCTTTTTTTCTTGTGGTTACGGTCGGCGTCGATATCTACTATATCGTTTATAATATAGACCATGCTAGAGGTAAGACAGAACGCCGCGAAAGCGTATAGCGTCTTTGCGAGCATAGGGAAATTTAGCAGCTGTCCTGCAAAAAGTATCGGCGCGAAAACAAACAGATTCTTCAGCCACTGTTTCGGGCGGATAAGGGATATTAACTTCATGATTTTCATCAAATAAATATAACTGTCATATTAATTCTATGAAAGTCAAAGACGTATGAGAACCATCATATTTAATATTCAGTTCGTTTTCAGCGTAATCGATTTTAATAATACGGGCTGTATTTCTGATTTTTTATACATCGAAATAAATGATACTATGGACGGCGAATCCGTTTTTCCCAGATATTCGACCATTTCAGGCGGGAATGACTGATATAGCACCTCAACCTTTATGTCAAAACCCGTTTCTTTAATTCCTGAAATCTTATAAGTGACTACATCCGAGCCGGCGCCTTCATTTCCTTTTGCGTCTTTATTGAAGTCAGGGTCTTCATTTGCATTACCGATAATCCTGCATGTATCGTATGAAGGATGCGCCGATGTAAATCCGGACGGGGGAATCCTGTTGTCTTTTACGTATCTGTCGGCTTTAAGAAGGCTGAAAGTTCTTTTTCCCGACGCGTCAGCCATTACTCCCTCGTAAATCTGTACCTGCTCCGGTTTCGTTATTTCAGGATAATGCAGATAGTGGTTTTCGTCAGTACCGATTATTTTCCCCTCGGCGTCGTATGCGCCCGATTCAAAAACAATCCCGCCTTTGCTGTCTTTCACAGTCAGGTGGACCCACATTCTCCTGAACGGTATTCCCGTTGGAAGCTTGTGTCCTGCCTGATTTTCGAGCTTCACTTTAATCTCAAGATTCTCACCGTTTAGTTTCGCTTCGCCGCTAAGCGACAATGCGTTATCCTGCAGATTTGCAATAGTCTCTTCCAGCTTGCTCTCATGAAAGGAAGGGGAGGATTTAAGCTTTAATTCATCTGCGTTCTTTGTAAATATTTTCTGTAGAGAAGCGTTGCCGCCAACGAACTGATGTCTGTAAAACGGCGTTCTCTTAGTTGTATCGTCCGCAGGGACGGAAGCAATATCTATCGGGCTTTCTATAGCCGGCATATGGCATGACTGGCAGTTTATTCCCGATTCGGGATATCCGCTGTTTTTCCATTCGATATAAGGCGTTTGTTCAAGAAACTCGCCTGAAATTTCTTCGTTTT
>CAIKZJ010000172.1 GCA_903831845.1 uncultured Ignavibacteriota bacterium | reverse complement strand
TCGGAACTTATAGGAAATGTATATACGGAGATGTGGCCGGGCGTTGAAAACACTGAAGTATTCAGGAAAATGAAGTCGTGCATGTACGACAGGATTCCCCAGCATTTTGAGAATCATTTCGTGTTTCCTGACGGCTCTGACGGCTGGTACGAACTCTCGATACAACCGGTTCCGGAGGGCATTTTCATATTATCCTACGACATAACCGAACGCAAGATTGCTGAGGAAAATTACAGGGAAAGCAGAGAGCTTTTTTACGGATTGTACCAGAACAGTTCGGAGGCGATACTGCTTACTGTTCCTGACGGCACAACACTTGCGGCAAATGAGGCAGCATGCAGAATGTTCCGGAGAACCGAAGAGGAAATTTGCAAACTCGGACGCAACGGACTTGTTGATATGACCGATCCGAGACTCTTCGGGTTTATACAAAAAAGAGCTGATACCGGTACTGCATCAGGCTTACTTACTTTTATAAGAAAAGACGGTTCTAAATTCGAAGGAGAAATATCGTCCGCAATTTTTCACGACAGCAAAGGCAATCCGAGAACCAGCGTGATAATCCGCGATATTTCGGAGCAAAAGGAATATGAGAAAAAACTGGCCGAAAGCGAAACGCATTACAGAACTCTTGCTGATTCAGGGCGGGCGCTTATCTGGACTTCAGGGACGGATAAAAAATGCAATTACTTTAACAAATCCTGGCTTGAATTCACCGGAAGAACACTTGAACAGGAAATGGGCGACGGATGGGCGGAAGGCGTTCATCCCGATGACCTCGAAAGATGTATCCGTATTTACTCGGAAGCATTTGACAAGCGGGAAAAATTCAGCATGGAATACAGAATCCGCCACAACAGCGGAGAGTACAGGTGGATCCTCGATGACGGTAGTCCGAGATATGACAGCAGGGGTGAATTTATTGGTTACATTGGTTATTGTCTGGATATAACCGTTTCAAAGAGGGCTTCAGAAAGCCTGCTCGAAAGCGAAAACCGGTTCAGAAAGATTTTCGAGAGTTCATCTTTTGGCATGGGTATTGTAAATAATGATTTAAAATTCGCCGCCGTCAACGATGCTTTTTGCTCGATGCTAGGATATTCAGAAGAGGAATTGAAACACCTTACTGTCAGAGACGTTACACACCCGGAAGATTTTCCGAATGACGCGGTGAATGTTCCCAGGCTCATAAAAGGTGAAATCCCGGTTTACAAAACGGAAAAAAGATATATAAGAAAAGACGGTAAAATTATATGGACGTATCTTACTGCCACTGCGAATTTTACTTCGGACGGGAAATTCCTTCATAATATAGCGACATTACAGGATATTACAGAGAGAAAACTCGCGGAAGAATCACTTAAAAAAACGGCGGAAAGACTTGACCTGGCTACAAATTCCGCGAAGATAGGTATCTGGGACTGGGATATCGTAAACAATATACTTTTGTGGGACGACAGGATGTACGAACTGTACGGAATAAAGAAAGAAGAGTTCCCCGGTGCTTATGAAGCCTGGTTGAACGGTCTGCATCCTGACGACAAGGAAGAAAGCAACGAAAAATCAATGAAAGCCGTCAGAGGCGAAGCCGAATATAATACTGAATTCCGTGTTATATGGCCTGATGGATCAATTCACTGGCTTCAGGCTAACGGAGAAGTCTTCAGGAATGAAAACGGCGAAGCTGTCAGGATGGTCGGAATAAATTACGACATTACGGAAAGAAAAAACACGGAACAGCAGCTGCTGGAATCAAACGCGAGATTCTATAAAATATTTTACGAAAGCCCCACGCCGATGGTAATTGCTTCGCCGGAAACCGCTAAGATAATTGAAGTTAACGGCGGTTATGAAGAATTAACAGGATACAATAAAAACGAACTCATCGGACATACTCCATTTGAACTTAACGTATATGTAAATCAGGAACAGGGGCAGGACGCATATAAGAGAATTAAAAGCGGCGAGGGGTATGCCGGTTTCGAAATGCGGATTCGCAGAAAGTCCGGTGAAATAAGAGATGTTGTCGGCTGGAGCAGAATTACTATGCTCGGAGAAAATACGAAAATCATTCTCGGTACGGCGATTGACGTTACAGAGAAGAAGAAAGCCGAAAATGATTATCTGGAAGCGCTTGGGAAATTTGAAGCAATTGTGGTAACATCCCCGCAGGCAGTAATCTCAACAGATCTGAACGGAATCATAACGGTATGGAATAAAGCCGCGGAGAAAATTTTCGGTTGGAAAGCGGATGAAGTGCTGGGCAAGCATAATCCGATAATCCCGCAGGATAAGATGAAAGAAACGGAAGAGACCAGAGCCAGAGTTGGCAAGGGTGAATTTATTCTCTCGCGTGAAACACAGCGTCTGAAAAAGGACGGTACAAGTATATTCGTAAGCGCGTCGGCGACTCCGCTTTTCGATTCATCCGGAAAAGTAAACAGCGTGCTTTCCATTGTCGAAGACATTACGGTACGAAAGAAAAATGAACTTGCTCTCATAGCAAGCGAGAAAAAATACCGTTATCTTTTTGATAACAATCCGCTACCAATGTGGATATATGACATTGAGACGCTCGCGTTTCTTGAGGTCAACGAGGCTGCCGTCAATCATTACGGTTATTCCAGAGAAGAATTTCTGAAAATGACGCTTAAAGACATCCGTCCGCCCGAGGATGTCGAGGCGCTTTTGAAAGACGTGAAAGAGACGACGGATGTTATAAATTTTGCGGGGCAGTGGAGGCATAAAAAGAAAAACGGCGATGTATTTTTCATAGAAATTGTTTCGCACTATGTTGATTATAACAACCGCCCGGCCCGCCTCGTTCTTTCAAACGACATAAGCGAAAAGGTTAGGGCTCAGAATGAACTAAGGGAAAGCGAAGAAAAATACAGGACACTGATTGAAATATTCTCCGACGCGATTTTTATAAACCAGAACAACAAAATAGTATATCTAAACGCTGCAGCGGTTAAACTTTTCGGCGCGGAAAAGGAATCCGATATAATCGGCAAGTCTCCGTTTGAAATATTTCATCCCGACTATCACGAGATGATAAAGAACCGTATTAAAAAAATGCAGGAACAAGGAACAAGCGCCGGCTCGGTTGAAGAAAAAATAATTCGTCTTGACGGTACTGTGATTGACGTCGATGTAATGGCGAGTACTTTCATGCTTAACGGCGCCGTCGCGGTTCAGGTCGTTCTGAGAGATATCACCGAAAAGAAAGCTTCGCAGGAGGCTCTTATCAACAGCGAAGAAAGGTTCAGACAGATTGCCGAAACATCGGGAGTGTGGGTATGGGAAGTAGACAAGGACGGACTTTATACGTTTGTGAGCAGAATGGAAGAAAACATTCTCGGTTATTCAGTCGAAGAAATAGTCGGGAAAAAACGCTTCTACGATTTCTTCATCCCCGAAGTAAAAGAATCACTGGCTAAAGCCGCGCTTGATGCATTTGAGAAAAGACAGATATTCGTGAATTTCGAGAACCCGAACATTCATAAGGACGGGCATACTGTTTATCTCGAAACCAGCGGGCTTCCGATGTACGATAAGGACGGCGAATTCATAGGATACAGAGGTGCCGACAGAGATATTACTCCCCAGCGTCTCGCTATAGACGCGCTTAAGGAAAGCGAAGCTTCGCTGCAGCAGGCACAGGGTATTGCGCAGCTTGGAAACTGGGATTACAATTTAATCACGAATAAAGTCGTGATGTCGGGCGAGTGTTTTGAAATATTTGAACTGGACAGGAAAATCCCGTCGGAAAAACTCTTCGGAGAAATTATTAACGCGATATTACCCGAAGAAAGAGCCGGACTGCTGGCGGCAATCGAAGAAAGCAAAATTACGGGAAAAGGAAACGAATATGAATACAGGATAAATACTCCCAGAGCCGGAATCAAGCATATCTACAGCATCAGCCGTGTGACGAAGAATAAGAACGGAGAAGTCGTCGCGCTGCAGGGAATAGTTCAGGATGTAACAAAAACAAAACAGGCCGAAGAGGAAATCAGGAAACTCAATGAGGAACTTGAACAGAGAGTGGTCGAAAGAACGGCGCAGCTTCAGGAAGCGGTGAAGGAACTCGAAGCGTTTTCATATTCAGTTTCCCACGACCTCCGCGCGCCGTTAAGGGCGATAACAGGATTCACGAAGATACTCAAGGACGATTATTCTTCGCTCCTTGGCGGCGACGGTAATGAATATCTTAAAGACATAATATCGAATTCTCAGAAAATGAGTACGCTCATCGATGACCTGCTCCAGCTTTCGAGGTACGGAAGAAAGCAGATAGAGAAAACTAAAATTCACATGAAGGACATGTTTATCGATATTTTTGAGATTGAAAAAGCGCAGTCGGGAAAGAGCGCAAAACTCGAAATATCCGATGTCTGCGATACGTACGGCGACCAGAATCTGATAAAGCAGGTAATAATTAATCTGATGTCGAACGCGATAAAGTTCTCTTCAAAATCTGAGAATCCGACAGTGACCGTATCCTGCGGAAAATCCGAAGGAGAATCAATTTATTGTGTCAGAGATAACGGCGTTGGGTTTGATATGAAATACGCCCATAAACTGTTCGGTGTTTTTCAAAGACTGCATACTATCGAGGAATTTGAAGGCACGGGAGTTGGTCTTGCTATCGTTCAGAGAATCATAAACAGGCATGGTGGAAGGGTCTGGGCCGAAAGCGAGCCCGGAAAAGGCGCGGCGTTTTATTTCACGCTGCCTGCTTGAAACTGATTTAAAGAATTTTAACAATAATTTATAATCGTATGGATAGTTCAAAAATACTGGAAATTCTTCTGGTTGAAGATAATCCAAGCGACGTGAAACTTACGCTTCGGGCTTTGCAGAAGCATAATCTTTCAAACAAGGTTACCGTTCTGAAGAACGGAGCCGAGGCCCTGGATTTCATATTTGCAGAAGGCGAATACAAGGACAGGGATAACAGGGAAATACCGAAAATTATTTTTCTCGACATAAACCTGCCGCTCGTTAGCGGCATAGAAGTGCTGAGAAGAATTAAATCCGATGAGAGAACAAAGAAAATTCCCGTTACAATTCTAACTTCGTCGGCTGAATTCAGGGATATCGAGGAATGTTACAATCTGGGTGTTAACAGTTATATCGTCAAGCCGGTCGAGTTTGATAAATTTGTCGAGGTGGTTTCAAACCTCGGGCTTTACTGGGTTCTGCTGAATGCTCCGCCTGAAAACGCATAAATTGTTTACATACTATGAAAGAGAAAATCAAGATTCTTGTTGCAGAAGACAACAAGAACGACCTGAAACTTCTTGAAAACGAATTCAGGAAGGATAAACTTAATTACGAATTAAAGCATGTTCAGACCGAACATGATTTCAGAAAAGGAATAAAAACTTTTAATCCGGACCTTATCATATCGGATTATTCCATGCCTGTCTTTGACGGTATGATGGCCCTGAGGATAAAACAGGAGATGTTACCCGATATTCCCTTCATTATCGTGACCGGTTCTATCAACGAGGAAACGGCTGTGAAATGCATGAAAGCCGGCGCGGACGATTATGTCCTGAAAGAAAGAATATCACAGATAAATAAATCGATTCACGCTGCACTGAAGTCATATGAAATGAGCGCGGAAAAGAAAAATGCGGACGAGGAAATCGAGAAGCTTTCACGCGCGCTCGAACAAAGTCCCGCGTCCGTCGTTATTACTAACCTCGATGGAAATATTGAATATATAAATCCTAAATTCACGGAAACAACCGGTTATGCTCCCGCGGAGGTTATAGGGAAAAACCCGAGATTTCTGAAATCACCGATTTCCATCGGGATTGATTATTCCAACCTCTGGGAAACAATAACCGCGGGGCGGGAATGGAAAGGTGAATTCTTTAACAGAAAGAAGAATGATGAACATTACTGGGTTTCCGTTTCAATTTCGGCAATAAGAAATCTTAAGGGCGATATAACTCATTACCTTGCCGTCGAAGAGGATATTACCGAAAAGAAAGCAAAGGAACAGGAACTCATCGAGGCAAAGAATAAAGCCGAGGAAATGAACAGACTTAAGTCTTATTTCCTTGCGAATATGAGCCACGAACTGAGAACGCCGATGGTTTCAATTCTCGGCTTTTCGGAAATACTTCTTGATTTAACTTCAGATCCCGAGACGCGGAATTATGCGGAAATGATTCACAAGGGGGCTACAAGATTAATGGACACTCTGAACCTTATATTAAACCTGTCTCTTATCGAAGCGGAAACCCTGGAATTGTCAAAAGCGCGTATGGATGTTGTTTCTGAACTGAATGAAATCGTGAAATCTTTTTTCCCCGTAGCGGAAAAGAAAAATCTCTACCTGAGTTTTGAAAAAGACTGTGAATCGCTTTTAATTCATACAGATAAAAGAATACTTAAAGAAGCCTTGTCAAACCTAATTAACAACGCGGTTAAATTTACGGATGAAGGATGTGTCAGCATAAATCTCAGTACCAAAGACGTTAAGGATAAGGATTTTGCGGAAATACGCATAAAAGACACGGGCATCGGCATTAATAAGGAAACCCGGGAAATTATCTGGCAGGAATACCGGCAGGCAAGCGAAGGTTACAGCCGCTCGTTCGAGGGCACGGGGCTGGGTCTGACGGTTTCCAAGAATTTCATAAATAAAATAGGCGGGGATGTTATAATAGAAGACAGTGAACCGGGTAAGGGTACCACCTTCCTCATCACACTGCCGCTGCAAGAGGATGGTTCGGAACTGCCGGAAACAATTCCGGCCGCGACAGAAAGCGTTGAAAAAAAGGAAGTTCACGCCTTGAAAGAAATATATGATCTGCTTTACGTTGATGACGACGAAATGGCTGTAAGCCTTCTGAAACTATACCTGAAGGATTTTTACAATCTGGATACAGCCGACAACGGAAACGAATGTCTTAATAAAGCGCGCCTGAAAAAATATGCCGCGGTTCTTGTTGACATAAATCTCGGAACGGGCGCGGACGGGCTTGAAACCGCGCTGGAACTGAAAAAAATACACGGATACGAGAACACCCCCGTTATCGCCATCACAGCGTTCGCGATGGAAGGCGACAGGGAAGAATTCCTGCACAAGGGATGCACGCATTATATTTCAAAACCCTTCAAGAGATCCGATCTTATTTCGCTGATAAATGAAGCTGTCGTCGGCGCTTCCGGAAAATGACAAATAAATGACCGATAAAAAAAGGGGCTCCCGGAATCCGGGAAGCCCCTTCGTTATTTGTTTCTCCCTTATACTATTTACAGACTGCCTCTTAGTGTCAGTACTAAATTCCTTCCCGGCGCGTTTATACCCGAAGAAAATGTTCTGTAGTTCTTGTCGAGTATGTTATCCAATGCTACCTGCAGCGAGAAATTCGGATTGAACTGGTAAGCCGCCTTGAGGTTCAAAGTGTACCAGCTCGGCATGCCGAAAGGAGTAGCGTCCGCGAAGTTGTCCTCGCCCGCCATGTTGTAATCCCAGGTGTGCTTCCAGCCGTTGTAAGCTATATTGAACTCGCCCCTGAACTTGTTCAGCTTCAGCTGGAACGCGGTCCTTCCGAATACCGGAGGAATATGGTCGAGCGGGGAGTCCGTCGAGTCCGTCATAATCCTGCCGTATGTGAAATTGA
>CAIKZJ010000171.1 GCA_903831845.1 uncultured Ignavibacteriota bacterium | reverse complement strand
GAGATGGTTGTCATAACCGAACCGACTAACATGAACATTTACCGCGGCCACAGAGGACGCATGGAAATAATGATTAAGGTAAAAGGATTTTCCTGCCACGGCTCCGCTCCCGAAAGAGGCGACAACGCGATTTACAAGATTTCGAGAATAGCACTTGAAATCGAAAAACTTAACGAAAGGCTCACTTACGACGAATTCCTCGGCAAAGGCACAGTAACAGTTACGCAGGTATTCTTCTCATCGCCTTCGCAGTGCGCCGTTCCTGACGCGGCAAGCATACAGCTCGACAGGCGCCTTACATTCGGCGAAACGAAGGAAAGCGCTGTCGCGGAAGTTAAAGAAGCCGCGAAACTCGCGGGATACCCCGACGCTGAAGTTGAAGTTCTGATGTACGAAGAAACAGCATTCACGGGACTCGTTTACCCGACGGAAAAATATTATCCGACCTGGAAGATACCCGAAGATTCGGTTTACCTGAAAGACGCTTCATTCGCTTACGAGAAAACTCTGAACAGGAAACCCGAAATCGGCAAGTGGACATTCAGCACAAACGGCATCGCGATCGCCGGAATGAACGGTATTCCCTGCATCGGTCTCGGACCGGGCAATGAAGTGCTCGCGCACATGCCGAACGAAAATTCTCCGGTAAAGCACCTTAGCGAATGCGCGGCAGTTTACGCGGCGCTCGTTTTCAAAATGAATAATCCGTAATATGTTTAATTATAAATGCACATCCTGCGGAAAAGACTACAACCGGGACGAGGTCAGGTACCTCTGCCCCGCGTGTTCAAAAGATTACAAGCCGGGCATGCCCTTAAAGGGCGTGCTCACGGCTGAATTCGATTACGACGAAATAAGGTCGAAGTTCACAAAAGACAATGCCGACCTGAATCTTTTTTCCGCGGTTGAAAAAGAATTCTATCCCGAATTCTTTCACGGTAATACACCGTTTCACAAAACTGCGCGACTCGGCGGACTCGCGGGATTCGATAACCTGTACATAAAGAACGATTCCCTAAATCCCAGCGGTTCATATAAAGACAGGGCTTCGTTTCTTGTAGTTGCTGAAGCGATAAGAATCAAAGAAGATAAGATTGTTACTGCATCGACGGGCAACGCCGCAAGTTCTCTCGCTGCTGTCTGCGCGTCAGCCGGAAAGAAGGCGCTGATATTCGTGCCCGAATCAGCTCCTAAAGCAAAACTGCTTCAGATGCATGTATACGGAGCGGAAGTCGTAACTGTCAAAGGCACATACGACGACGCTTTCAGGATGTCGATGGAATATACGGAAAAGAACGGCGGACTGAACAGAAACACGGCTTATCATCCATTGACTATCGAAGGCAAGAAAACTTCGGCGCTCGAGATATTCGTTCAGAACGGATTCAAAGTTCCTGACGCCGTGCTTGTACCAGTCGGCGACGGCGTGATAATTTCCGGAGTTTATAAAGGCTTCTATGATCTGAAGATGTGCGGATTGACACAAAAAATTCCGAGACTTATTTGCGTGCAGGCGGAAAGTTCAAACGCGATACACAATTTCATTGAATCGGGCGTATATAAAGACGCGGCTAATCCCGCGACTGTTGCGGATTCAATCTCGGTTAAAACCCCGAGCAATGCTTACATGG
>CAIKZJ010000170.1 GCA_903831845.1 uncultured Ignavibacteriota bacterium | reverse complement strand
TCGATTCAGATTACGCATTGGATTGTAATGTATTACGATAAATGCGAAATTGAATAAAATTATATAATTAATGAGCGGAGAGTATAAAAAAGGAAGTGAAGTTACGCTGAAGATTTCGGCGCTGTCAACGGAAGGCAAAGGTATCTCGAAAGACGAGAGTGGTTTTGTGGTATTCTGCGAGAACGCTCTGCCCGGCGATATGGTGCGGGCTGAGATAAGGCGGAAGAAAAGCAATTATGCGGAGGCGAGGACTCTTGAACTGCTGGAGAAATCACCGTTCCGCGTCGAGCCGAAGTGCAGGCATTTCGGCACGTGCGGCGGATGCAAAGTGCAGAATTACAAGTATGATAAGCAGATTGAATTCAAGACCGAAAGCGTGAAGAACGCATTCGAAAAAATCGGCGGGTTTGAAAATATCAATGTTCCGCCGGCGGTGAAATCGGCGAATGAATACTATTACAGGAATAAAATGGAGTTTTCTTTTTCCGACGATAAGTGGATGACGAAGGAAGACATGCATAAGGAAAGAGAGAAGTTCGCTCTCGGACTTCATATACCGAAATTCCATTCGAAGATTCTCGACATTGAGGAATGCTTTCTGCAGTCGGAAGTCTCTTCCCGAATCGTGAATTTTTCGAGGAAGTTTTTTAAAGAGCGCGGACTTTCGATATACAGCACAGAGACCCACGAAGGATATCTTAGATTCCTGATAATAAGGCAGTGCGGGAATACAGAAGACCTGATGGTTAACCTGATAACCTACGACTTCGACGAAGAGACGATAGACGGATACTCTAAAGAATTAAAGGAAAAATTTCCCGAGGTCACGACATTTATTAATTCTTTTACGAGGAAAAAAGCGCAGGTTGCATTTGCGGATGACGTCAAAATTATATACGGCAGAGGTTACATCGAGGATAAACTTAAAAGAGACGGAAACGAATTCACTTTTAAGATTTCGCCGAACGCATTCTTTCAGACGAACACGATACAGGCGGAAAGGCTGTATTCGCAGGTCGTGGAATTCGGTGATTTCAGGAAAACCGACAGCGTTCTTGACCTTTACTGCGGAACAGGCTCGATTTCGATTTACATTTCGGACCTCGTAAAAAACGTAACGGGTGTCGAACTCATAAAGGAATCGATAGAAAGCGCGGAAGAGAATGCGAAACTTAACGGGATAAAAAACGTTAGATTTATTACGTCCGACATCAAGGATTTTCTTGAAAAAGACGGCGTAACATCGGGTTTCAACAAGCTGATTTTAGACCCGCCGCGCTCGGGGCTTCATCCCGACATATGCGAGGTCATAAGCGGAAAGGAATTCGATAAGATCGTCTACGTCAGCTGCAATCCCGCGACGCAGGCAAGGGATCTGAAAATAATAATGAGCAAAGACAAGTACGAAATCGGAAGGGTTCAGCCCGTGGATATGTTTCCTCAGACGTATCACACTGAAAATGTAGTTGAACTAAATCTTAAACGTATATAAATTGTTATAAATCTATAAAACAATGAATTAAATGACGTATTGATACCATTTTTCTAAACAAACGAAAGAATCATGGAAAACAAAGCAGTTATTCTCTGGGTAGATGATGAAATAGATTTACTTAAATCAAACATTCTTTTCCTCAAGCAAAAGGGTTACGACGTTTACGAAGCCACGAACGGCGGCGATGCGATTCAATTCATAAAAGAAAACGATGTCGATCTTGTTTTCATGGACGAAATGATGCCGGGTATGGGCGGACTCGAAACTCTTTCTGCGGTAAAAGACATCAAGCCGAATCTTCCCGTAATAATGGTTACAAAAAACGAAGAAGAGAGCCTGATGGAAGACGCCATCGGAAAGAAAATCTTCGATTACCTTCTCAAGCCCGTTAACCCAAAGCAGGTGCTTCTGGTATGCAAGAAATTTCTTGAAGGGAGAAAACTTAAAGGCGACCAGGTTTCAAGAGACTATATACAGGAGTTCAACCAGATCTCAATGTCCCTTATGAACGACCTTTCGTGGGACGAGTGGATCAATATTCACACAAAGATGACGAACTGGGAGCTTGAGCTTGACGAGCATCCTGAATTAGGTCTGAAGCAGACCGCCATTGACCAGAGACGTGAGTGCAACGTGGAGTTTTCAAAGTTTGTAGAGAAAAATTACAGGGACTGGCTCAACAATCCCGATACTGCTCCGGCATTATCTAACAGCATTGTCGACAAGTACGTCATTCCCGACCTCGACAAGTATAAATCCGTTTTTCTTATAGTCGTCGACTGTATGCGTCTCGACCAGTGGCTCGTAATGGAAAGGTATCTCGAAAATTATTTCCGCATAAGCAAGGATTACTATTATTCATTGCTGCCAACGGCCACCCCGTACTGCAGGAACGCCATATTCGCGGGACTCTTCCCGTCGGAAATCGAGAAGCACTATCCCGACCTGTGGAAGACGGGTGACGACGAGAATTCGAAGAACAATTACGAAAAGGAATTTCTCCAGAAACTTCTTGAAAGGAGAAAAATAAAGCTGCGCAACGAACTCCGTTACACGAAGATAATGGACTCCGATTTCAGCAGGGGAATAGAAAGCAAGATACTTTCGTTCTGCAACAACCAGCTGAACGCGATAGTCATCAACTTCGTCGATATGATAGCGCATTCGAGAAGCGATAACGCGATACTCAAGGAAATCGCGCCCGATGAATCCGCTTACAGGTCGCT
>CAIKZJ010000169.1 GCA_903831845.1 uncultured Ignavibacteriota bacterium | reverse complement strand
TTTTCCAGGATGAATTCCGCGCGGAAATAAACAGCGGAAAACATTACATAAAGATATACGACGCGGTCCGCGCTTCGATGAAACCGGTATACGAGGGCAATGTGAGCATTCCCGACGGCAGCCGTATTTACGCCACACTGAACGAAGATTACAGGTTGGAAATAATCAAGAAATCAAGACACGGCGAACATAACCGCATCTGCAACTGCGACTGCGAATACTGCAGGAACTGCATTTACAAGGACAGAGGCGGAAGAAGGCACAATGAAAACAACGAAAACTATCTCTATCCGATGGGCGACAGAGAATTTTCAGACCTGACGGCAAGCGTTCAGTCGCTGGCCTTCGACGACAACAAGAGGGAAATGATAAACATGGCGATAGAGAGGAATTATTTCACATCCGACCAGGTAAAATCGCTTTTAGGGTTATTCTCGTTCGAGGCTTCTAAACTTGAGATAGCGAAAAATGCTTACAAAAAGACCATCGACAAGGAAAATTATTTCAAGGTATCAACGGCTTTCACATTCGAAAGCACTATAATGGAACTGAAGGAATTTCTGAACAAACAGAAATAATAAATGCTTTTTGTCATTCCCGCATGCTTCTGGCGGGAATCAAAAATAAAAATTATAAGATCGGGGGGTTCTCAAAAACGGAGGGACTCCCCGATTCTGTATATTAAAAGCATTATCTGACTTTCAGATTTATCTTACTTTCTATATTAAGCAAAACATTTTATCTTTCCGACCTAGCCCACGGCTTCAGCCGTGGGTTAACAATTTAGATAAACAACAACCGTTTTAACGGTTTAAAGTGGTTTCCTGAAAACCGTTGAAACGGTTTATCTTTACATTTATCCTGCCCACGGCTAAAGCCGTGGGCTAGGTCGGAGAGACGAATCATCGTTCATCTGGCCGTCATGCGAACAAGTCTGCAAATAGAATATCATACTTTTTACTCCTTCCTTGCCTTCCGTCGTGGGTTAAATCGAAAAGACAGAGATTATTTCATCAGGCGATTAAGCGAACATGCGGACAAAACAAATAATTCTGACAGATTTTCTTTTTCCGCCATTTTCCCATCTTCTATTTGACTTGTAAATCACAACTTACGATTGTTAAAATTACATGTTCATTAAAATACTTCCACAAAATAATAATTGGCTATGAAAACACTTAAACATTTTGCTGTATTGTTATTTTCTCTTCTTATATTTTCAGGCTTCAATTTTCAAACAGACAATAATACGGTCACTGACATTTCGTCTTACGGAAGATTCATTCCCGACGTAATGAACAACGTAAACGTTTACGACAAGGTTCTGAACCTTCAAAGGACTTTTAAACTCGGAAGCGACACGCTCCCGACTTTCACGGGATTCCCCGTTACGGTAAGCGGCACGACTTTCGAGGGATGCATATTCTGCAATATGGACAGCGACCCTGAACTTGAAATCGTAATAAACATCGCTTATACTGTTCAGGCGCTTAACATGGACGGCACGCCTGTAACCGGCTGGCCGAAAACCGTTTCGAGTTACGCGCTCGAAGGATCGCCTGCTTTCGGCGATATCGACGGTGACGGTCAGGGCGAGATAGTGGTCACAAATCACGGGCTTACTTCGGGAGGATACATTTACGCTTTTAAAAAGGACGGAACTGCCCTTACCGGATTTCCTATCAATCACGGGTACAGTTCGAGATCCCCTGTGCTGGCCGATATGGACAACGACGGAAAGATGGAAATCATTGTGAATAAAAGGACATACCCGACAGGCTCTGTTTATGTTTACAAATATGACGGCACAATTCTCACCGGCTGGCCTAAAGCGATAGGTCACGTTCCCGCTTCAAGCGCGGCGGTCGGCGATATAAACGGCGACAACTCCCCGGAAATAATAATGGAATCTTATACAGGACTGTACGCCTGGAAATCAAACGGAGACTCGAT
>CAIKZJ010000168.1 GCA_903831845.1 uncultured Ignavibacteriota bacterium | reverse complement strand
CGGCACCTCGGTCCCCGTTGAAGTGAATATCACGAGGATTGATTATGCGGGAAAAACCGCGATTTGCTCTCTTGTAAGGGATATTACGGAAAGAAAAACTGGAGAAGCGAAACTGAAACTAAGTCACGACGAACTGGAAAAAGCCGTTGCTGCAAAAGACAAGTTCTTCTCCATTCTTGCTCACGACCTTAAGAGCCCGTTCCACGGCCTGCTCGGCTATACAGAACTTCTTGCGATGGGATATAAAGGATATTCTGATGAGGAGAGACTGGAAATTGTCCATGACCTCCACACCGTCTCAAGAAACCTTTTTCAGCTGGTGACTAACCTTCTTCAGTGGTCACAGCTGCAGACGGGAAGAATGAAAGTGACTACGGTAAAAATCGGGCTGAAAGAACTTGCCGATACATGCGGCAGAACCTTTATTGCGAACCTTGAACAAAAAGAACTGACTTATGTAAATACAATCAGCGAAAACGCTGTTCTGTATGCCGACAGCATGATGACTGATCTTATCCTTAGGAACCTGATTTCGAATGCGGTCAAGTTTTCCTCAAAAGGAGGGAAAATAATATTGACTTCGGAAAACAGAGACGGATATGAATATATTTCCGTAAGCGACGAAGGCGTCGGAATTCCAAAAGAAATCGTTCCCAAATTGTTCGAAATTACGTCGAAATATACTTCAAGGGGAACTGAAGAAGAAACAGGCACCGGCCTGGGACTTATTCTATGCAGGGAAATGGCAGAACTCAACGGCGGAAGCATTTCAGTAAGCAGTTCATGGGGAAAGGGAAGCACATTCACCGTGAAACTTCCCGCTAACAACGCGTAATAGACTTTTTATTGAAAGGCATAAATTCTATTTTTGTGATAAGAGACGCTGAAATGACGTCTCTTATTTTTTATCGAAAATATCATGGCGCTTAAAGAGTGGAAACATAAATCGACGGTTACAAAATTCAAAAACCCGTGGTGGGAATACAGGCTGGATGAGTGCTTTATTCCGAACGGTAAAGAGTACGAATACCATTTCGTTCATACCGGCGGGTCGGCGATGGTAGTTCCTGTAATGGATGACGGCAGATTGATGTTCGTAAAACAATTCAGGTATCTCAACCGTAAATTCAGCGTTGAATTTCCTGCGGGCGGAATTAAGGACGGTCAGAATCCGGATGTTATAGCCAGAAAAGAGCTTATAGAAGAAACCGGATTCGACGGTACGCTTGAAAAAATCGGATTCTTTAATCCGTACAACGGTATTACGGATGAAATCTGCCATGTCTATATAGCAAGAAATCTGTTCAGGTCAGAAATGGAAATCAAGGACGAGCAGGAAGAGTTTGAATACCTTTATCTGTCGCCCGGTGAAATAAACAGGTATATTTCCGAGAACCTGATCTATGACGGAATGACAATGGCGTCATGGGCGATTGCATCAGGTTATTTCTTTAAAAAATAATAGTTTAAATCAGAATTATGGTTAAACTATTTTGACAAAAAAATTGTCTAATTAATAACGAATCTACAATTAAGTATAAGTATTATTACATGAAAACCAAGAATTTGATAGTTGTTTTATTTTTATTGCTTACTGTAAATTTTGCGAACGCGCAGGATGATAACAATCAGCAGAAGAAAAGAGATTTTTCAAATATTAAGACCAAGCTTACCGGACGTGTGCTGGATAACGAATCAGGCAAACCGCTTGAATCCGTAAGCGTGCAGTTGTATTCCATGAAGGACACCAACAAGCTCGTAAAAGGAACGGCTTCCGGCAACGACGGCTCCTTCATGATTGACGGATTCAGACCGGGGAAATACCAGTTGAAGATTTCTTACATCGGTTATAACACGGCTTTGAAAAACAACCTCGCGTTTACTCCAATGGAACCGGAAGTGAATATCGGAGATGTTAAGCTTAAGATCGGTAGCGAAATGGTTACCGCGGAAATCGAGGTTACCGCTGAGAGAAATATGATGGAAATGGGCGTTGATAAAAAAGTATTCAACGTCGAAAAGGATATAAACAGCCAGAGCGGAACTGTGACCGATGTTCTTAAAAATATACCGTCGGTTACGGTTGACAGCGACGGAAAAATCAGCCTGCGCGGAAGCGGCAATGTCAGAATACTCCTCAACGGAAAACCGTCGGGTCTGCTTTCCTCCGATCCCAACGCCGTTCTCGACCAGATTCCCGCCAACACCGTTGAAAGAATCGAGATAATAAACAACCCGTCGGCTAAATACGACCCTGAAGGTATGGCCGGTATTATAAATATCGTGCTTAAAAAATCCGCGTCAGAAAATACCGGTTATAATTACAGCCTGAACCTCAACGCGGGTACCGGCGATAAATATAACCTTGCAACCGGGCTTGCTTACAAAACCGGAAAGATGAACATTTACGGCAACTACAGCTTAAGAATCGGGCATATGGGATTCAACGGGGATAACAGCAGAACGAATTTCCTCAGCGATTCGTCGTATTACCTCACTTCTTTT
>CAIKZJ010000167.1 GCA_903831845.1 uncultured Ignavibacteriota bacterium | reverse complement strand
GCTTTGATTGATGATTCCCTTCCTGCGAGGATAGGGTAAACCATGTACGGGAAAATCACTATGTCCTTAAGTGGAAGCACAGGCAGGATAGCGGGTATGTCCATGAAATCCTGGCTGATAGAAACTGCGTTGTCGGTATTCTCCTGGCCGCCCGTTTCCATGTCATTTTCAATGTTATCGCCGTCGTTAAATGTATTATTCTTCATATTTTATCAATATAATTTTATGCGTTTTGAGTTTCAATTCTATTAAAATAACTGTCCGCAAACATATTCACAAAGTATCACAAAGAAGAAACGATGAATATTATGACCCCCTTGGAAAAATACCAAAAGAATAGCAATAATATTATTTTTTTACCCCTTTTTCCGTGTAATCCCGCGGGCTATGATTATTTTTTCTTTGTGATGCTTTGTGAAGTCTTTGTGTTACTTTGTGAACCCCGTTTTGAAAAAGCTGAAAATGGCTTGATTAAGGGCTAAATTCCAAATAATTTATTATATGAGGAAATATATCTATATAGCTTTTCCGGTTCTGGCGCTTGTTTTTTCGGCTGTTTTCAGCAGCTGCGATTACGTCACACACAGGACGGTATCGCAGGTTTATACTACCAGCGAAGAACCTGACCCGGATTATAATATATCCCTCGATTACAATTACCAGGATTTTACCAATTTCATGTTCCTCGGCAACCGCTCGGAAACATTCGGAACATACTTCAACAAGTATTTTTCTGCGGTTGAGGATTACGAGGAAGCTCTCAAGGAATACAGGGCAAGCACGATTTCGATGTATAACAGACGCCTTGATTCGCTCAATGTAACACCCACCGTCCAGCAGTCGACAAAGGACAAGTTTACGAAGGTTATCGAAAGATGCTCCAAGATAATTCAGTATAACAAAAACACGAAATACTTCGACCAGGCAGTTCTTCTTATCGGCCTGTCGTATTTCTATTCGGCCGAATACCTTCAGGCGGAAAGAAAATTCGACGAATTCCTCTCCCGCCTGTACAGCAGCGCGTATATGCCGGAAGCACTTCTCTACCTTGGCAAGACAAAATTCAAACTCGGAAAGAACACAGAAGGCGAAACAATACTTAAGAACCTTCTTAAGAACGCAGAGAAGAACGAAATCAAGTCGGAAATTTTCCAGGAACTCGCAATTTACAACCTTACGAGAAAGAATATTCAGAGCGCCATCGAGGATCTGAATAATTCAATCGAATTAACGAAAGACAAGGAGATAAAAGCGGAACGGCAGTTCGTGCTCGCAAAGATTTACTCGATATACAGCATCGACAAATCCGCGGCGGAATATGACAAAGTTTTCAAGAACGCTTCGGATTTCGACCTGGAGTTCTACGCAAAACTGAACGAGGCGAAAGTACTAATTCAGCAGAAAAGGTACAGCGAAGCGTCGGAAATACTGAACAGGCTGAACAGGAAATACATTGAATATCCAGAGTTCAAACAGCTTGCCGAACTCGAGACTGCGAACATGGATTTTTACACCGGAAATTACAAGGAAGCAAGATTAAAATATTTCGAGGTAATCGCGAAATACCCGACAGGCAAAGCCGCGGCGGAATCGTACTTCAAACTCGGCGAGTATTACGAAAAAATAAAAGGCGACTATCTTAAAGCTCTTGTCTCTTACAAGAAAGCCGTTGAGACAAGCTCTGCGCTCGATTATTTCGACCTTTCGAGAAAGAAAGCGGATATTTTCGACAAGTATTTTTCTCTTAAAGCCGTGATTGCCGACACGACGAAGATTGTTATCCCGGCGGAAGAACCCGATCTTGAGAAATATAAGTTTGATTACGAAGAGCAGCACAACAGAGGGCTAAGGCGCGAGAACGAACCGCCCCCAAAAGGCGGGAACGAACCCAAGGGCGGAGGCGTGAAGGATACGCTTCCGGGCATCGATTCGCTGAACGACGGAAGTTTTGTACCGGGAATACAGAAAGACACGATTCAGAAAAAGGACACTGTTGTAGTCCTTATGCATAATCAGCAGGACACCATAAAAACGCCCCCTGTCAACGAGGATTCCATCAGGGCTGTAAAAGAAAACACGAAACTCACGGCGTATTTTGAACTCGCCGAAATTTTCTATTACGACCTTAACCAGGCGGATTCTTCGATTTATTACCTTAAGACGATTATAACGAACTACAGTAATCCCGTGTGGCTTAGTAAGGCTACATTCTATCTCGCCACAATATACAAGTCGCTGGGCGACAGCGTGAAGGCGGCGGAATATTTCGGAAAGGTCGTAAAGGATTTTCCGAACAGCGTCTACGCAAACGAGTCGAGGAAGAACCTGGGGCTCGCGCAGATCGAACAGACCTTCGATGCCGCGGATTCGCTTATATCGCAGGCGGGAAGAATGTACGACACCGGCCAGCCCGATAAGATGATACCGCTTCTAAGGGAAGCAATCGTAAAATATCCAGACAGCCCGCTGATGCCGAAAGCCGTTTATTCTATGGGATGGGTATATGAGCACGTATATCCGTCAAAAGACAGCGCGTTAAAATATTACACAACGCTTAAAACGGATTATCCGAACTCCGATTATACAAAAACCGTTTTGTCGAAACTTGAATTCTTCGAATCGCTGAACAGAAAGGATACATCAACCGTCAGTGATACAACGGGAATCAAAGATACCACAGGCGTTAAAGACACCACAAAGCTTCAGGTGGATTCTCTCGGCACACTAAACCCAGGAATAAACGATCCTTTAAAAAATAACCCTGAACAGAATAAACAGCAGGGCGACGACGGAACATCGGGGGACAAGAAGCCGGAGAACAACGGGATCATTAAACCGGAAGAAGATCCCAATAAAGGACTGCAGGAAAAGAAATAAAAACACGCCGTAATTCAATCTAACAACTCCCAATTATTTTACAGAAGAGTGCCGTAGGCACGACATTATTATAGAAAAACAATCTGAAGAAACAAGAGTCCCGTAGGGAAGACAGTGTAATTTGTTATAATGCCGTCCCTACGGGACTAAATAATTGTAAAAACTTTTCCTAAAATACTTTCGTCCCTACGGGACTAACAAATCTTCACAATCAAAATTCAATTGATCTTATCTTCAAACAACTTCAAAGTCGCTTTCTTCTAACTACTAACTTCCGCGTTCTTTGCGTCCCGACTTGTCGGGATAACTACTAACTTCTTTTTTAAACAGAGCTTTCACCCTCCACCACGCCAGCGCGAATAGCACGGTTGTGATAATCGTCATGCTGAAAACTTCACTCTTTATATTCTCAAACCCCGCGCCCATCTGTGTAAGGCGGTTGTACGCGCTTAGATACGGCGTTATGGCGAACAGTTTTGACAGAAACTGAAGCGGAACAGGCAGGGCGTATGAAGGAAAGACGTATCCCGAGATGAAGAAAAGCGGATACGACGTGAAAGCTATAATTATCATTGCCACGAACTTTCTTTTAAAGAATGACGAAACGAATATCGAAAGAAATATCGCCGATAGTATGAGAAGCGACGTTATGAAAATCAGAAGGGGCACACTGCCTATCAGATTTATTTTGAAAACCGGGAACGTTACAGCGAAGAAAAACAGAGAATATGCCGTGAACATCAGAAAATAAAAAAGCGCCTTGCCGGTTATTGCGGCGAAAGCGTTTCCACCGGAAGTCACTTTCATTTCGCGTATAGTTCCGAATTCCCTTTCCCTCGCGACACATTCCGAAAGCCCTATCAGCAATGTCTGATGAAGTATGAGCGCGAGAAGCCCGGGAAGAAGATAATCGCCGTATGTTTCGTTAGTATTGAAAAGCGGGCGTATGTCGTTCCTTACGGGTTCAATAAGGGTTTCTGCTTCACGTGAATTATAACCGGACGACTGCAGGAATATCTTTCTGGTTTCATCGCTGAAAGAAAAAGCCACGTCGTTTACTGCTTTGTTGATGTCGTTTGAAACAAGAAAACGCGTTGTGTTAAGATATGCTGTTACCGTCACCGACTTTTTCATCTTCAGGTCTGTCTCCGCGTCGTGCGGAATGTATATTATTCCCTGAACGGTCATGGAGCTCATCAGATTCTTCGCTTCCTTCAGGTCCCCCGTTACCGTTACCACGTCAAGAAGCTTGTTCGCGTTCATCCTTCTGATGAACGTTTGCGAAAATTCCGATCTGTCGACGTCCACTACTGCAACGGGCACGCGCTCTTCCGTCTTGTAAAAATAAAGAGAGGCGTAAATAAAGGCGTATGCTATCGGAACAATAATTATAAGCGTGAATACGTCTCTGTCTTTGAGTATGGTCGAAACCTCCCGCATGAAAAGTTTTCCTATTCTCTTAAACATCGCCGTCCTCCTCTGCGCCGGAGTTTTTAAGAAAACTTCTCTTCCGCAGTAAAAGAATTATGTAAGCGAGCAACAGCGATATCATCGCGAACAGAGAAAGTTTTATTATTTCCGGCATCGCGTCTTTAAGCGGCGAACCAATCACTCCGATTTTAATGTACGCGTCTATGAAATGCGTGAACGGCATCAGCTGAGCAAAAAAAACGTGCGGTTTCGGCATCGCCCATAGCGGATAAACGAATCCGCTGAATATGAACGCGGGCGTGTTGAGAAACAGAGAAACCTCCGTCGTGAACATGTAGTTCTTTGTCAGCGTCGAAATCAGAAGTCCGAAGAAAAATGAAGCCGTTGCAAAGAGCACGAATAACGCGGCCGTTCCCGCAACAGAGCCGGATATATCAACCTTAAAGAATCCGTAAATTAGGCCGGGAATAAGAAGCGCAGTCGCAGTGTTTATAAGCAAATACGGCAATGACTTGCCGATGATGACCGCGTAAATTTTCCCTCCGGCGGTTTCAAGCAGAGAGCCGAAAGTTCCGAGTGAAAACTCCGAACTGATAATTATAGCGGCGAGAAGCATAATCGCCATCTGCAGCATTACGGGCACCAGGCCTGGAATAAGATAATTGAGGTAATTATAGTTCGGATTGTAAAGCGGACGGCTGTCTATCTTCACGGGATTGATTATGTTCATTGCCTGTTCTTCCATCGCGCCTTTCGAGCGGAGTTTCTTGAGCAGCACTCCGGCCGAAAACATCTTCGTGAATGTAGTGGCATCTTTAAGCACCGTGTTGCCTGTAATCAGGTTTGTCGTGTTGTTGTAAACGGTTATCACCGGTCCCCTGCCGGCTTTAGTGTCGCTTTCGAAATTGCGCGGTATTACGAATGCCGCGTATATGTTCCCGTTAAGAAATTCATTTCTTATGTCGGCGTCGGTCGGCACGTATTTGACGATTTTCATCGAGCCGGTGGATTCCACGAAGTTAAGGTAAGTTCTGGAAAGTTCGCTGTTGTCGTAATCGCAGACGGCGACCGGTATTTCGCGGAGTACCCCTGTTTTGTAAACGTAAGCGAGGAATGAAAACAGAAACACCGGAAGTATCAGAAGCATGAACACGTAAAACTTCGAACTCGTTATCCTTTCAAATTCCCTTTTCGCTGTATCAATAATCTCTTTCATTTATCGGATGATGCTGATTAATGCCGTCAGTCGAGTTTTACGTTGACGGTCATGCCCGGCCTGAGACCGGGGATTTCACTCTTTGCTCTTAATCTTATTTCGAAAGTCTTTAAATCGAATTCGCCTTTTTGGTTTGTCGGCTTCCAGGTGGCGTAATCGCCGACTGGTGAAATGTAAGACACATAAAACTCGTATTCGTTGTTGCCGAGCGCCGGCACCCTTGCCTTGAGAACGGCGTCTTTCTTTATCTTCGACATCTGATCCTCTCTCAATTGCAGTATAACCCATTCGTCTTTCAGGTCCGTCACCGTGAAAACAGGATAACCCGCTGAAACAATCTCACCCGGGTCTATAATCTTCTTGCTGATTTCGCCGTGAAGCGGGCTTACTATCGTAAGCTCTTCCTTGTAGGCCAGAACTTCGCGGTAAGTGTTTTCCGCCTGCCTGAAACTCGCGTCCGCCATTAGTATCTCTTCGTTGCGCGCGCCTTTAAGCACCATATCGTATTTTGCCTTCGCAGATTCCATCTGCTCCCTTGCCGCCTTGTACTGAAATTCTATCTGGTCTTTTTCCTGAACCGAAATAAGGCTGTCGCGGTAAAGTTTCATTATCCTGTTGTATGTGTTCTCCGCTAGTTCGTACTGGTGTTTCGCCTGCTGATAAAGCTTCTCCGCCATCTCCTTCTCTTCGGGTCTCGTGCCGTTAACGGCCATCTGAAGTTTCTGGTAGGCGGCTTCCATTACCGATTTCGCCTGCTCGACTTTGGCCTCGAGTTCCTTGCTCATGATTGAAGCGACTATCTGCCCCTTGAAAACCTGCTCGCCTTCCTTAACGTAAACGCTGTCTATCCTTCCGGCCACCTTTGAGGAAACGTCGACGTGTGTCGCTTCGACAATTCCCGTTATGTAAACATCTTCGGGTTTGTTCGCCTTGCTTATTAGAACCGCAGCGGAAATTATTATAAGAACAACCGGTATCGTGATGATTAATATGCTTTTTACTTTTGACATTATTTAGACTCCTTATTCCAGATTATCAGGAAATTCATCGGGTTGCCCGACGTGAGATATAATTCGTTAATTGATTTATAGTATTCATAAAGCGAGATCTTTCTTTCGATTGAGTTTTTCTCGAGAACTAATTGCGCGTCGATAACGTCCAGCGAAGTGCTCATTCCGGTGTTGAACCTTCCTTCGGTCAGACGGAAGTTTTCTTCGGCCAGGTTGATTGTCGCTTCAAGTTTATCGTAACGCGTTTTTGAATTCAGCATGTCGCGGTAATTCTTGTCTATGAGAAGTTCTATTTTGCTTTTGGTGTCGGATTCGAGATAATCGACTTCCTTTCCAATGTGTTTCGTCTGCTGAAGTTTTTCGTAATCCTTGAAACCGTTGAAGAGATTGATGCTTCCCTGTATGCCGACAGTCCATCTCGGTTCAAGTATAGAAAGATACTTGTCGAGGACCTCGTACTTTCCGAAGAGATAGAACTTCGGAAGGAAGTCTGAACGGTCGACCTTATATTTCTCGCCTATCTGTTTTTTCTTTATCTCTATCATCTTCAGAACGGGCTGGAAACTGTAAGCGTATTCCTTGAACGCGGTTACCGAATCCTGCAGCTGCCTGTAAACAAGCGAATCGTTTATACCGGGAAGTTCGCCGGTCCTGTAATTCATGGAATTCTTAAGCGCGAGAATAGCAAGGTTTAACCTGTTCTGTTCATCGGATAGATTTCTTTCCGCATCCGCCACCGCTACTTCCGAGCGAAGGTACTGGTTCTTCGCGATAATCCCCTCTTCGTAAATCCGTTTTGCATCGTTCCTGTGTTTCATCATTCCGTTCAGCACATCCTGTCTTACAGCGACTACGTTCTTAAGAAGCACGACGTTTAGATAATTAGAGATAACTTCCGAAACAACTTCATTCTTTGTCTTCTTCAGTTCTGTTTCGGCGAGGTCCATTTCCTGTTCGGCTATGTTCTTTGCGGAAATGAGTTTGCCCCCCATGAAGAGCGGCTGCATACCGATAAGCGTCGCAGACCAGTTGTCCTGTTTCTTTACCTGGCTTTGAAAGAGAGGAATCTGTTTGCTCAATGCTGTGGAGTAGTTTCCGTAAAGCGCAGCGCGCTGCTGCTGACTCAGTCCGGGTCCGCCCTGGAGAATATTATAAACGTTTGCGAATTCAACCTGATTGCCCGCCTGTATTTTAATCATTGCCTGTCGTATCGGGTCGAGGTCCATGACGAGGTCGTCGTTCATGTGGTTGAATCCCGCAGTAAGGTTCACGCTGGGAAGGAAATTTCCTTTCGATTCGTAATATGCGCGTTTTTTCTGTTCGTATTTTTCGGAGTACTGCTTTATCCTGTCGTTCCTGTCGAGGGAAATGTCGATTGCCTGTCTTAATGTCAGTTGCTGGGAAAAACCGAATCTGCTGATTAAAAGTATTGCCAGTAAAAACTTTACCCGTGAGATTTTCATCTTCAATTATTATTCCTGATTATGATTCAGTATGCCGTATTTCGATAAAAACTTTATGTTTCTTCTTACAAGGTTGAGCGGGAATTCGTCCGGAACGACCGCCCATGAAGTAATTAGATCCCTGAACGCTCCCAGGAGGAAGTGACGGAAAATATTCACGTCGATATTCGGGTTAAAAGCTTTCTTCTTGATACCTTCTCTTACTATCTTTTCACCGAGTCCAACGAACTTGTCGTAATATTCCGTGAAGCTGTCTCTGTTCCGGAGAAGGAGTCTCTGCTGTTCGTGAGCTATTACAATCGCAGTCGAAGAATTTTCTGTAAACGTATCGAATATCATATCTATCATCGCATCGTACTTTTCTACCATAGAGAGGTCCGAACGCGCAACGAGAGCATCGAGGTTATGAAATAGCGAGCCCCATATCTTTTCAAAAATTTTGTTGAGTATATCGTCCTTGTTCTTATAGTAGACATATATGCTGCCGATAGACACGCCGGCGTTCTCCGCAATTTTTGAAATCTTCGCATCATAGAAACCCGCCTGCGCGAAAACCTCGATAGCCGCTTTTAAAATGTCCTCTTCTTTATTTCCTTCTTTTTTTCTCATGGCTTAAAATTGAAATATTTATTAAAACGAATAATGAATCACTGTTCAAAAATAGTAAATAAATCTATTCTTGTCAAGTCATTCTAATAATTTCCTGAAAATGAGGCATTATTCGCAGTTTGTTGAAATTATATTAACGGATATTCATTAATTTGTCAATACATTTATTTTACTGATTCAGTATTCAATAAGTCTGCCGTTGTTTATAGGTTCGACATTTTTTTCCAGTTTTAGAATCAAATTCCTCATTTTTGGCCCGGATTACGATGGTATGTTATTTGCTAAATAATAAGAGTATGTATCTGATTGGGAAGTATATATTTTTATTTTTTGTATTTTCCGGATTTCTGTTTTTCTATTCTGACGGGATTCAAAAGACTGAAAATATCAAGGATAGAGCAGCAGACACGGAATGGAAAAAGATTAACTGCCCGGCGGGAAAAGAGTGTAAAGAGCTGATAAAACATGATATAGAAAATCCTGATTACGTTCCGGCAAAATGCGGGGATTGTCCAAACAGGAAAAATGACTACTGGCATCAGGATATTGTGGGAGACAGGGAGTGTTACTTCGGAAATAGTATTAAGAAGCAAAACTGACATAAGATTCCAGGCAAGATTTGTAAAGGCTCGACAATTTTGTCGAATGAATTAATATATTGAAAAATTTAATTTTTTATGAAAAAAGCTTTTTTGTTGATTCTGTTTATTTTTCTGTCATCAGCGGTATTTTCACAGGTAAAAGATGACGCGTCTGAACTTAACTCAAGCGTACCCGAGTTAATCGCATTTCATGACGTTATTTATGTAATCTGGCACGAAGCCTATCCCGCAAAAGACATAAAAAGTCTCAAGGATATGGTCGAAAAAATAAAGCCTTACATGGAGAAAATTAATGCCGCGACTCTTCCGGGAATTCTTAGAGACAAAGAAGGCAAGTGGAAAGAAGGCCTGAAAGTTCTGAATACATCGGCTGATAATTACTACTCGGCCGCAGGAGGAAATGACGATCAGGCGATGCTCGATGCAGCGGAAAAACTTCACGCGAATTTCGAGATGATGGTAAGGATACTCAAACCTGTCAGTAAAGAGGTGGACGAATATCACAAGGTTCTTTATGTGATATTTCACAAGTATTATCCAGCAAAGGATTATGCTTCGATAAAAAATGTGATTGACGATCTAATCGCAAAAGCGGAGGCAACCGTAAACGCTAAACTTCCGAAGAGACTGGAAGCAAAAACCGAAACATTCCAGAAAACGGCTTCGGAGCTTGTAGAGAAAACAAAAGCGTTGAAAGAAGCCCTGAACACGAATGACGGCGCGGCAATAGATAAAGCTGTTGACGTGATGCATTCAAAGTATCAGGACCTTGAAAAGATTTTTGATTAAATAAAATATATCAAAGACGTTTCGAAAAGTAAAACGAAAGTGAATAAAGAGTCTTGCAATTCCCTCGAAACCTTTGATTAATATACTTTCACTTTCTGCTAAGAGGAGCCGGCGCCCGCCGGCTCTTCTTTATATATGCGCCGGCTGCAAACAGGATTCATTTTTCAATCTTTCACTGTATATACACTCAATAACAAAAAAATAAAACTGTTTAATTTTTATACACCACGCCGAATTACCCTAACTTTCATTGATTTATCATTGAACAATCAAACGATTCTCTCTAATTTTGTAATGTAGAAATTTTCTGGTTTTCAGTTTACGCAAGTCATCTACCGCTTGGAGGACGTAAATGACAAACCGAACAGGATTAACACCTAAAGGACGATTTTAATGTTTGACAGAGAATACAAACTTATTTCAGAAAGTCCAAATTATCTTTCTTCATTTCATTTTGTCAATTCAAATTTTCCCATTATATGAGTTCACATAATCACAATCACGTTCATACAATAGCCGACGATATAGCCGATAAGACGATGCAGGACGTGAGTCTATGCTACCAGTGCGGCAAATGCTCGGCGGGTTGTCCGGTGAGATATTACATGGACGTCGCACCGAACAAAATAGTGCGGCTCATACAGCTCGGCTTTTACGACGAAGCCCTGAAGTCAGATACACCGTGGCTTTGCGCCGGATGCATGACGTGTTCTACAAGATGCCCGCAGGAATTCAACCTTGCGAAGTTCATGGATGCCGTGAGGGAACTCGCTCTTGAAAAAGGCGTGAAGGTGAAGAAGAACGATATCGTAAAATTCCATGAAGCGTTTCTCAATCAGATAAAAAGATTCGGACGTTCCTGGGAAATCGGGCTTATCGCCGAATACAAGATGAAAACAATGCACCTTATGCAGGACGTTGACTCGGCTCCCGATATGATGCTAAAGGGAAAACTTGAAATGATTCCCCATAACGTAAAAGATAAAGAATCCGTCAAAAAGATATTCAGCAAGACGGCAAAAAAATAATTTTTAAACCTCATTAACGGAGGATAAATTGAAGTTAGGTTATTTCCCCGGCTGTTCACAGACAGGAACGGCAAAAGAATACGACATTTCGCTCAGGAAAGTCGTTGAAAAACTCGGCGCCTCGTTCGACGAGATTAAAGACTGGACGTGCTGCGGAGCTACATCCGCGCACGTTACAAACCACCTGCTCGCCAACTCACTCGCCATGCGCAATATAATGCTCGCGGAACAGCAGGGCCTCGACGACCTCGTCGCTCCGTGCGCCGCCTGCTACAACAGGCTAGTGCTATCGCAGTACGAAACAATCACGCATCCCGAAATAAAGAAAGAAGTCGAAGAAGTTCTTGAAACGAAACTTCAGAAAGAAATAAAGGTCATGAACCTTATCGAACTCTTTCAGAAAATCGGCACGGAGAAAATCACCGCCAACAGGCAGGTTGAACTGAAGAACATGAAGGTTGCGTGTTATTACGGATGCCTTCTCGTCCGTCCCGCGGACATCACGAAATTCGATGACGCTGAACAGCCGACATCGATGGAAAATTTGGTTGCGCTCACGGGAGCTAAGCCGGTTGACTGGAATTACAAGGTTGAATGCTGCGGCGCGGCGCACACTCTCGCTAGACGCGATATCGTTCTCGACCTTTCTAAGAAAATTCTTGACGACGCGAAGGAGCACGGCGCTAACGTAATGGTTGTCGCGTGCCCGATGTGCCACGCGAATCTCGATATGAGGCAGAGAGCGATGAAGCGGGAATATCCCGATCACAAGGATTTTCCCGTGCTTTATCTTACTGAACTTCTCGGGCTTGCCCTCGGCATGAACGAGAAGGAACTGGGTATCAATCTGCATACCGTTGAATTTAATTATAAAGAGCTGCCTTCAGAAAAGGCGGCGGTGTAAACATAAATATTACATAAACCGGAGTAATTTATGAAAATAGGAGTTTTTATCTGTCATTGCGGCGAGAACATCGGAAGAACGGTCGACTGTCCGCGCGTCGCGAAAGCCTGCGAATGGCTTCCCGGCGTTGACGTATCGCTCGATTACAAGTACATGTGCTCGGATCCCGGACAGAACATGATAAAGGATGAAATCAGGAAGAGAAAACTCGATGCTATAGTAGTCGGTTCCTGCTCGCCTCACATGCATGAAAAGACATTCCGTAAAGCGGCGGTGGACGCCGGCATAAACCCGTTCCTCGTTGAAATCGCAAACCTGCGCGAGCACTGCTCGTGGGTTCACGACGATATTGATTCATCGACTGACAAGGCCATCGACCTCGTGAGAATGGCGGTTGAAAAAGTTAAACGCAACGTTCCGCTCACAACGATTGAAGTGCCCGTTACCAAGAGAACACTCGTCATAGGAGGCGGTATCGCCGGAATACAGGCGGCGCTCGACGTGGCGAACGCCGGTTACGAGGTGGTGCTTGTTGAAAAAGAACCGTCTATTGGCGGACACATGAGCCAGTTGTCGGAAACCTTCCCGACTCTCGACTGCTCTCAGTGCATTCTTACTCCGAGGATGGTCGAAGTTTACCAGCATCCGAGAATAAAACTTATGACTTATTCCGAAGTTGAAAAAGTCGAAGGATTCATCGGAAACTTTACAGTTACAATCAGAAAGAAAGCAAGACACATAGACGAAGACAAGTGCACGGGCTGCGGACTCTGCATAACAAAGTGCCCGACGAAGAAAAAAGCGTTCAATTCATTTGAGGAAGATCTCGCTTACCGACCGGCTGTATACGTACCTTTCCCGCAGGCGGTTCCGAACATTCCCGTCATAGACGAAACAATCTGCATGTACTACAAGAACGGCAAATGCGGAATGTGCGTGAAAGTATGCGGACGCGAGGCGATAGATTTTCATCAGCAGGATAAAATTGTAACGGAAGAAATCGGCGCTATTATTGTAGCGACGGGATACAAGCTTTACAAGATTGACAAGAAGCCGGACGATTCACCGATAAAGGGTTACGGCGAATACGGATACGGAAAGTACAAAGACGTTGTCGACGGCCTGCAGTTTGAAAGAATCGCCAGCGCTTCGGGACCGACGTCAGGCGAGTTCAAAAGACCGTCGGACGGCAAGGAGCCGAAAAAAGTCGTATTTATTCAGTGCGTAGGCTCGAGAGACGAGTCAAAAGGATTTTCATACTGCAGCAAGATATGCTGCATGTACACGGCAAAGCACGCGATGCTGTATAAGCATAAAGTACACGACGGCGAAGCGTACGTTTTCTACATGGACATACGTTCCGGCGGAAAAATGTATGACGAGTTTGTTCGGCGCGCGATAGAAGAAGACGGCGTGAAATACATACGCGGCAGGGTATCGAGAATTTATGAAAAGGACGGCAAGTATATAGTAAGAGGCGAAGATACGATAGCGGGAATGCCGGTTGAAATAGATGCGGACATGGTAGTGCTCGCCACTGCAATGATTGCGCAGCAGGACGCTTCGGAACTCGCGCAGACGATCGGCATTCCTTACGACAAGTACGGATTTTACAACGAAGCGCATCCGAAACTCCGTCCGATAGAAAGCACGACAGGCGGCGTATTCCTCGCGGGAGCATGTCAGTCGCCGAAAGACATTCCGGAATCGGTCGCAATGGCTTCGGCAGCTGCGGCTAAGGCGCTCGTGCTGTTCGGTTCGGATAAACTCGAACGCGAGCCGGTTGTAGCGTACGTTAACGAATCGCTCTGCGCAGGATGCTTCTACTGCAAGAAGGTGTGCCCGTACGGAGCGGTCGAGGTTAAAGAGGTAAAAGACAGGAACGGTGTAGTATACAAGGAAGTGGCTTATGTGAACACGGGACTTTGCCAGGGATGCGGGACGTGCACTGCGACGTGTCCGTCAAAATCGGTGGAGCTCGCTGGATTCAACAATGAAGAGATTTTTGCCCAGATAGCGGCATTATAAAGTTTTTCAGTGTACTCAGTGATATCAAAACCGTTGCGGCGGGTTGTCCGTAAGTTATAACAGAATAATTTCGCGCAGTCAGTAAATTGGGACCGCCGCAGCGGAATCCGTGAAAGAAGATAAAATAAATTTTAATTTTCATATATATGAAAGAACAAAACTGGGAGCCAAAGATAATCGCATTTGTCTGCAACTGGTGTACTTACACAGGAGCCGACCTTGCGGGTACTTCCCGTCTGAAATATCCGACAAACGTAAAATTAATCCGGGTGATGTGTTCAGGAGGAATCGACCCCGTGTTCATACTCAAGGCATTTGAGCGCGGCGCCGACGGTATACTCGTTTCAGGGTGCCATCCGAACGACTGCCACTACAACGCTGGAAATTTTCATGCGCGCAGGCGCTGGACGTTCTTCCACGAACTGCTTGATTATCTCGGTATAGACAAGAACCGTCTTCAATTCTCTTGGGTATCGGCATCGGAAGGAAAGAAGTTTGTTGACGTTGTTTCAAAAGTCGTGAACGACGTCAAGGCCATGGGACCGTTCAAAGGATATGAAGAGCTTAATAATGAATTTATGACCGAGTTCCCTGACGTGTCGGGAGTGGATGAAAGTATGATATTAAAGGAAAAGGAAGGGGAGGCTGTGTGATGGAAGAATTAAGAAAACACGCTAAAGAACTTCTTGAAAACAAAACAGTAGCTGCGATTCTTGGATATGTAGAAGTCGATCCGAAAAGAACACGCCCGGCTGTCATAACAAAACCGGAAGACGCGTCGAAACTGGTTTTCAACGAGTACTGCCTTAACAATCTTGCCGTCTATCTGACTAAAGCGAGAATAAAAAATATTGCAAAGCAGAACGGTGCGGTAATGAAACTCGGGATCGTTGCGAAACCCTGCGACATACATTCAGTTATTGCGCTGATACAGGAAAGCCAGCTGAAGAGGGAAGACATTCATATAATCGGAATGAACTGCCACGGCGTCGTTAAGGATTTCGGTATGGAATTCAGCGGCGAAACGCTTGCGTCCAAGTGCGTTCCTTGCGAGAGCCATAAACCGCTTTATCACGACATAGTTCTGGGCGAGGAAAAGCAGACGCCTTCGGTATCCGATGAGGTTCTGGCAAAGATTCAGGCAATTGAGAAAATGACTTACGAAGAAAGGTTCGAGTATTTTAAAAATGAGTTTGATAAATGTATAAAATGTTACGCTTGCCGCGCCGCATGCCCGCTCTGCTACTGCCAGAGATGCATCACTGACAAGACAAT
The DNA here is from genome assembly GCA_903831845.1 of uncultured Ignavibacteriota bacterium. Lineage (GTDB taxonomy): Bacteria > Bacteroidota > Ignavibacteria > Tepidaquicellales > Tepidaquicellaceae > CAIKZJ01. The sequence continues at coordinate 687 of CAIKZJ010000167.1, read as the reverse complement.
ACCGAGATGGATAGAATCGAGCCCGCATTCACGCGGTAATTTCTCGTGGAACGTCGTAAGGGCTTTTCATCTGAGCGGAAGATGCATTGGCTGCGGAGAGTGCGAGAGAGCATGTCCTATGGACATTCCTCTTTCGTTGCTCAACAGGAAGATGGCGGAAACGGCGAAAGAAGCTTACGCTTATGTTTCAGGCAGAAGCCTTGAAACTCCGACTCTAGTCGGAAGTTATGACGTGAAGGACAGCGACGAGCTGTTTATGTGATTTTTTGTAAGAACTGTTACACGGAAAATAGAAAAGTAATAGAAATAACCAGCAGGACCGGACTCTTTGTTCGGGAGGAATAATAAAAGTATTTCGAGTCTCCCCTTAACAGGGGAGACTGCGGAATCTGATGGGGAAACACCCGGGTTCAATTGCCCCGCGCTTTAGCGCGGGGATAGGATGAAAATAAAAAACAGGGCTTCAGCCCAAAATATTTTCCAAAAGGAAAAAACAAAAACAATAAGTTTTTAAAATGGAAGAAAAAATAATTTCTAAACAAAATCTCTTAAACCTCTGCAGGGATATCGTCGCGGACGGTCACAACCTCATCGCTCCGGGAAAGACGGAATACGGCGTCGTTCAGGATACATCGCAGATAGTTCTCGATACTTCGTCAAAGCCGACGAAAGCGTCGTACAAGACTT
>CAIKZJ010000166.1 GCA_903831845.1 uncultured Ignavibacteriota bacterium | reverse complement strand
ATCTATCGGGCTTTCTATAGCCGGCATATGGCATGACTGGCAGTTTATTCCCGATTCGGGATATCCGCTGTTTTTCCATTCGATATAAGGCGTTTGTTCCAGAAACTCGCCAGAAATTTCTTCGTTTTCGGTAACCCTGGGAGTTATCACTGTATGGCATACAGCGCAGAATTCGGATCTGTTCAGATGCTCTCCGAAAACGGGTTTAAATTCTTCATGCAGGCCTTTCGGAGTTTTAACGTCCTTATACGGTCCGAAAATCATTCTCTCTTTCCCGATTTTATAATTTCCCTTATAGCTTTCCTGCAAGCCGAGATTATCGGGCTGGATCTGGTGGCATAAAGCGCAGCTTACGCCGTCTGTGGCGAGCAGGTCAGAATAACTTTTTTCCGTAGTGTATTCCGCCGATTTACCGTCAGCGACGGATTGAGTATATCCCATCGGCGAGTGGCATTTAAGACAAAGGTCCGATGCCGCTTTCTGAATGACTTTGCTTTTTACCGACATCAGCTCGGCGTCTACTTTCGCGCGCCAGAACGGATCAGCGCTCGAGTTGGACATCATAGTCGCGCGCCAGGTTGAAGGCTGTGAAACGTCTTCGCCGCGGTATGTGTTCGCTCCGGAATTACCGTTATGACACATTTTGCAGTTGCCGGAAGCCGTGAACATGCCCTGCTTGTGCACGGGCAGGTCGTTTTGAGAGTATGAAAAGTTTGTGCAGAAAAACACTAAAGTTAAAACAATAATTGCAAAGGCAGATGTACGCATAAGGATTGTTTGTTTAGGCAATAATAATAACTGAACAAAAAAGAAAAAATGAAAATCTTAAAGTATTTTAAAGTGGTAAGTCTTCTTCCGACTTTTCGGGAAATATACCGGGAAAAATGATATTGAAAAAACAAAACCCGTTCAGTTAACGGGCAATTTTTATTTATTAAATATATCTCTGTGTGATTAATCCTATCTTTTATATAACACGTTCTGCGAACGTGTTATACCTGGATTCCCGCTAAGAGCATGCGGGAATGACAAAAAAGAACTACTAACAACTGCTCTTAAAAAACCGCGCTCTCGTGATAAACGCCGAACACTTCTTTCAGTTCGCCGCACATCTCTCCAAGAGTCACGTAATTGCGCGCGCATTTCAGTATGACGGGCATAAGGTTCCTGCCGTCTCTGGCAGCGTTTTTAAGATCTTCGATAGATTCCTTGACGTTTTCCTGATTCCTTGATGCTTTCATTTCTTTGAGCCTCTTTACCTGAAGTTCTTCAACGGCTTTTGATATCTGAAGTATCGGAATGTCTATCTGCTCGTTCTCTTCAACAAAATCGTTAACGCCTACAACTATTTTTTCCTTGTTGTCGAGTTCCTTCTGGTACTTGTACGCCGCGTTTGCTATCTCTTTCTGGAAGAAACCGTTTTCTATGCAGGCAATAACGCCGCCCTGCGCGTCGATAGCGTTGAAATATTTTTCCGCTTCGGCTTCGATATCGTCAGTAAGTTTTTCGACATAATAGCTTCCGCCGAGCGGGTCGGCGACGTTTATCACGCCGTGTTCGTAAGCAATAATCTGCTGCGTTCTTAGGGCGATCTTTACGGCTTTATCCGACGGAAGCGCCAGCGTCTCGTCCATTGAGTTCGTATGCAGACTCTGTGTGCCTCCCAGCACGGCTGCAAGGGCCTCGATAGCCGTTCTGACGATGTTATTCTCGGGCTGCTGCGCTGTAAGCGAGCATCCGGCTGTCTGCGTATGGAACCTTAATATCCAGCTGCGCGGATTCTTCGCGTCGTATTTGTATTTCATTCTTTTCGCGTAAATTCTTCTTGCCGCCCTGAACTTGGCAATTTCCTCGAAAAAGTCGAGATGCGAATTGAAGAAATGCGATATTCTCGGAGCGAACGCGTCAACGTCAAGTCCTCTTTCGATGCAGGCTTCGACGTATGCGAAACCGTCGGCGAGAGTGAACGCGAGTTCCTGCGCGGCGGTCGAGCCCGCTTCGCGTATGTGGTAACCGCTTACGCTGACAGGATTAAACTGCGGCACTTCGTTCGTGCAGTACTCTATCATGTCAGTTATTATCCTCATCGATTCCTTCGGGGGATAGATAAATTCTTTCTGCGCTATGTATTCTTTTAATATGTCATTCTGAAGCGTTCCCCTTAATTTCGAAAAAGGAACGTTTTGCTTTTCCGCTACCGCAAGATAAAACGCGAAGACCATCGCGGCGGGGGAGTTTATCGTCATCGATGTGGAAACCTGGTCGAGCGGAATTCCGTTGAAAAGAATTTCCATATCGGCGAGAGAAGAAATAGAGACTCCGCAGATGCCTACTTCACCCTCCGAAAGGGGAGCGTCGGCGTCCCAGCCCATAAGCGTGGGCATGTCGAATGCTGTCGAGAGGCCTGTCTGTCCGTGCTCAAGAAGGTATTTAAACCTCGTGTTCGTGTCTTCGGGTGTTCCGAATCCGGCGAACTGTCTCATCGTCCATATCTTTCCCCTGTACATATTGCTGTGAACGCCTCTTGTGTAAGGGAATTCACCGGGGTATCCGAGCTTCTCGCTGTAATTGAAATCCTTAATATCGTCGGGCGAGTAGCATATGTCGAGTTCTTTTCCGCTGAGGGAGGTAAATTTCATGCCGTTGGTTCTGGCTTTTGAGGCTTCTTCGAGCCATTCTTTCTTGGTTTTGCTTTTCTTCATCTCCGTAAAAAATTGTTATAAAATTAAAAAGAGGTAATCGGGTGAACAGTTGTTGTCAGCTACCCCCGACACCTCTTTGCTTAGGAGGAATAAAACTTTTATAATATAACAATAAAACCGTTTTAAAAAGTTCACGTCTATAATAGTTTTTTTATATTGAAATGTAAATAGAAAAATTCAATAAAAAAAGAAGTCCCGGAGGGCGCCGGGACTTCCGAATTAAGTAAAAGGTAATTTGAGATGTGAGTACCCTTACTTACAATTCTTATAACTTTTTTATTTTACAAGCACCATTTTCTTTGTCATGATTATCTGGCCGTCTTTTACTGTCGATTTGGCTATTAACCTGTAGAAATAAGTGCCCGATGAGATCGAAGACGCGTTGAAGTTAAGCGTGTAATAACCTGCGCCGGCTGTTTCGTTCACCAGAGTTTTCACTTCTCTTCCTGTCATGTCGTAAAGAATGATGCTGACCCTGCTGTTGAACGGCAGGTCATAGTCGATCTTGGTAACCGGGTTGAACGGATTCGGATAGTTCTGGCTCAGGTCATACTTTTTCGGCAGTTCTATGTTAACTTCGCTGCTTAACTGGTAATACGCGTAATTGCCGTTATTGTCAATCTGTTTGAGCCGGTAATTGTATTTGCCGGAGTTCAGTTTCTTGTCATCGTATGTATAATTTGTTCTTGTGTTGGAAACGCCCTTGCCCTGAACGTATCCGACCTTGGACCACTGATTCGTGCCTGATGCTTTTCTTTCAATGTCGAATCCGGCATTGTTGAATTCCTTGTCAGTCGACCATTTCAGTGTAATATCCCTGCCGTTCACTAATGAAGTGAATGACGCAAGTTCGACAGGCAGCGGAGCGTTCTGGTCCGAATTTGTAAATGTCGAGAATGCGTTCAGACCGTAAACGGTGATGGTTTTAGAAGTCGTATTAAGCTGGTACTGACCGGGTAACGTGCCCTGATAGGTATAAGCCGTCCAGTTAGTGCCGCTATTGTCGCTCTTCGACAGACGTATATCGGCTTCATTCACGATAGTGCCTCTCTGAACTGCAGAATAATTATAAGTAATATCGTAGGTGAATCCGGCTGCGCCGCCGTTCGGAGTAACGGTAAAGTACGCGTTCATGAACTGCGAACCTGTATAACCGTTTGAGCCCGGCGGATTCGATCCTGTAAAGAATTTAACGTCGACAGATGTTACTGCAGGCGAACCGACATTCGAGAAATACAGACTTCCCATCACTCTGCCGTTTACAGTAAGGTTGGTTGTGCCTACTCCCGCTACTGTAATAGTTGTAGTGTTGGGATCCACGGAAGGAACGCCTAATTCGTAAGCGCCGATATCCGGAGCGCCGTTGACGATGGAAGACGGTCTTGCTGTGCCGTTGAAGTCATCCGTCACACCGGCTAAATGCGTACCGTTGCCGCTAAGAACCCAGCTGTTGGCGCTGGATGTATTCGGTGTCAGGTCTGTCGCAGACGTGAACCCCGGGTTGCCGCTGAATGAGTACTTGTCGAAACCATAAGAGTTATTAGCCGTAACCCATGATGCAAGTGTAGAATATGTGGTTGATCCAATATATCCCATCCTTCCGCTGGCAGCCGGAGTGTAGTAGTCATTATAATTGATACTAGAGAATACTGTTGCCGCGGCACTGCTGTAAATAGCATAGCAATAAGTGCCGATAGTTTCATTGTTGGCTAAAATGTTATTCCTGATGTCTACACTATTTGCAGTTGTAACTCCTGAGTACACGTTAATACAAGCCGGAATTCCCGTTGTAGAAGTCTGATTCGTAGCGAGATTGATACTGTTATAATAGATATTATAACCACCACCTCCGTTAACCATTATACCATATCCGTTATCGGAAGATGAGGCCGCTGAGTAGCCGTAACTTGCCACGTCATATATGATATTGTTGCATACTGTCAGATTAGCCGCTGTACTTGAACTGTTAAGGAATATACCGTTGCTACCCCAACCTGTCGTATTAACCTGCTTTATGTCGCGGATAACATTTTTAGATATCGTGCCGCCGCTTACAGTGCCGCCTACCTGAATGCCGGTCATTGTTGAACTTGAGGTTGTAGATGATACAACGCCAAGGATATTATTTCCTGATATTATTGGCGATGAAACGTTTTGAACTATTAATCCCCTGAATCCCAGTTTATTCGCTACAACTGAGGAACCAATAGTGTTTCCTGAAATGACAAGGTTAGCATCGTTTGAGGCGTTACCGTTATGGTAAATACCATTCTGAAAAGAGGAGAATGTATTGTTTTGAATAGTATTGTCATTGTTCTGCGATTCTGCGGCATTTCCGAATGTAACTCCGCTTCCAATAAAAATACCGCATATCGTGGTTGTTGACGAACTGCCGGTAAAATTAACGTTCTTAATAGTGTTGTAAGTCGCACCGTCGGATGCTGATGCCGAACCAATCCATACACCGCATGTTGATGCTCCGGTATTTGTGTTTGTAATTGTCAAGTCTCTGCTGTTTGTACCGTTGTTTGAGCCGTCAATGGTAACATAATCAGCCCCGTTGAGTTTTATGAGAGCTCCATTTGTTGTGGACGATGAAATCACTGGTGTTATGCCTGCCGCTGGTTTGATTGTAATTGTGTTTGTTGCGTTCGCTCCGGATACGGCATTAATTACTATCGGATATGTTTCAGATGGATATGTACCGTCAACTAATGAGAACGTAACTGCTCCGCTTACACCTCTGTTATTAAGGTCGTTAATAGCTGCGGTAAGGGTTCCGTAAATGCCGTTTGGCTGGTCTGTCTGCCCGGTGGTCTTGGATATTCCGCTATTTCCCTTTACATCTGTGCCTTTTGTAAGATTAGCGCTTTTCATTACATTCTTGTCGTTCTTTTCAGTTTCCCTATCGCTGAAATTACCTGAAACTGAGAAATTATTATAAACGAATAAAGGACCATTATAAGGTTTGCCATTTTCATAAATAACGCCAATTGTTATCTCCTTTTCCTTATTTTCCTTGCTCAGTTCAGTGTTACCGTTAAATGCCGAGATAAGCATTTCGCTAATCTTAGATCTGTCCTGAATATTCTGCTTTCCGTCAAGTTCAGTACCGGAAGTATATTTCTTAACTTCTTTTTTAGAAATTTCAGACGAATTGACTTTTTCATACTGTACATAAAGGTTCTTGCCTGACGCTTTATTGAAAGCAGCCAGTCCAACCGTAAACGTTCCTGACATCGGACCGACAATAGTCCTGTTGCCGGAGGGAGCTTGTGTAGACGGAATATAATTTGATGATGAAATCGTTATCTGATTGCATTCCGCGTCAACGACGTCCGACGGGGTAGCGCTACCGCTGATGTCGTACGTCAGCCAGAAGTAATTGGTTCCCTGTGACAGAGTCTGCGAACCGCTTATTGTGAACGCGCCGTTCGGTGAATTGTACGTGGAACCGAACTGTGTTGTCGTTGCAAAAGTACTGCTGCTTCCTGTGTAAAAAAGTTTTGCGTTCGCGATATCAATAGGAGCATTTGTGCAGCCGTTTGTGTTAAGATTGAAATCAGTGATGCTCAGCGGACTTATAGTACCTGTTGTAACGACCTGTATACCAATAATCTGCTGATTTGTCATCCCTACACCGAGCGGATTGGTGTTTGACTGTGTGGTAGTCGAGGATGAATACGTCATTCCACTTGCATTGTATACGTTTATATTATCGAAATCAATGTAATAATCTCCCGAACCCCATGTCCCGAGGATTTTTATATTTATATTGTTACCTGAGTATGAAGACAGTGATACTACCTTGTTCGCGAAACTTGTAGAAGTAACGTGATTGCTCTGATTAATCGTGTACGCTGTAGTATAGTTTGTTCCTCCGTTTGTCGACACCTGTATCTGAATGTTATCTGATGCACCAAGTGTCGTACCGGTTGCGGGATACCCTGAAAAATTTACTATTCTGTAATCAAAACTCAATTCCGTTGTTGAAGTTGCAGGTCCCATTCTTGGCGTCGTTGCGTTGCAGGTCGTTGCAGATGAATATAAGTTATAATACAATCCGTTTGTTGAACTTGCACCGTGAGAAGCTGAAACGCTCATTGTCCCTCCCCATCCTGTAGGAAGTGTTGTGCCTGCGTTAAAGTCCTGGGCATAAGGAATACCTAAGAATGTTGTACCGTTGGTCGTCACACCAGTAGTCGAAAATCCGATACCGTCGTCAACTGACCATATTTTATAGTAATATGTAGTTCCTGCGCTCAGACCTGTATGGCTTGTAGTCAGGTTTGCCCCGTTGTAAAGAACTGTGCCTCCGCCCGTTATAGTGTTGCCCGTTGTATAAGTCGTTCCGTTAACAGGCGTACCAAAGGTATTAGTTGTATTCCATGCTACCAAAACATTACTATTTGATGCATTCTTGGTCCAGCTAAGATCGAGCTGAGTCGAACCGGAAGCGGTAGCTGTAATAGAGACCGGAACTGCTGGCAGTGTCGTTGTGGCTGTGAGAGTAGTGCCAAGAGAATACAATAATGACTGGTCTTGAGAGAATGCCTTGTAATAGTAAGTTGTTGAATAGTTCAGTCCTGAATGATTGTAGAACTGGTCCGGACCAACGAAAAGAATCGTCCCGCCGCCGTCGAGCGGGTTACCGGGAGAGTAATTCTGGCCATCAACCGGTTTGCCGAAAGTATTTGTTGTATTGTAAACCAGCATGACGATATCGTTGTTCGGATTGTTGGTCCAGGTCAGATTCAGCTGAGTTGAAAACGGACACGTTGCTGCCAGATTCGAAGGGTCAACCACTGACGGCGCGATATAAGTGTATTCGTCCGCGCCGATATCCGGTGTCGTTGCGTTTCTTGAGTCACCGTCGTAGTCCACTGTAACCGCTGCGATTGGTGTACCCGCATTATTCACAGGTGTGGTTGCTGTAGTGTTGATGTGAAGATCCGTGTTACTACCAAATTTCGGATCTCCGGACACGGAATTTACATCCTGAGAAGAAGCCGTGCGCCATGCGGCTATAGTTGTCTGATCAGCGCCGTAATATCCGAGGACACCGTAGGTACCTGAGGCATAATAATCGTTATAATTTATATTGGAGAATACCGTTGATGCTACAACGTAAGCTGTATAACTCTTCGCGCCGGAAACCGTGAAACCCGTAGAGTTTGCGAATATGTTATTCCTGACGTCAAGTCCTGTTATCGTGCTCGCTGTTACCAGAAATGCTGCAGACATGCCTGCCGCAGTTCCTCCTGATACAGCACCGAACAGATTTACAGAGTTATAATAAATCTTATGCCCTGTACCTCCTGCTATTCTTATACCGAAAGCATTCCAGGTCGTCGATGTTGTTGAGTAATTCGATGTAATGATGTCGTAAATGATATTATTAGATATTGTGACGCCTGTGGCTCCGGTTGTCGGGGCTATGTTTATTCCGTATGAACCGTAACCGCTTGTAGAAGTTGATCTTAAACCGTAAATCTTGTTCCTTGATATCGTAGTATTTGATGAGTTATCCAATACTTCAATAGCGGCATTGTTAAGCGAACCGGTTGTCTGAATATTAAATACTTCGTTCTGAGAAATGCTTGCGGACGGGGCGCCTGTTATGTATATGCCCCTGAATTGGACGTAATCAGTCGCAGTATTGGAACCAATGAGATTGCCGGTTATGCTCAGACCGTCGTCTGTTCCTGCTGAACTTGCTGCCAGATAAATTCCGTAGTATTCTTTTGTAATGGTATTATTTTGTATCGTAAGATAATCGTTGTCATCTCCGGTTGTACCTATTGTAGTGCCTCCAACAGAAATACCGTAATTTCCGCTAGCGTAGGAGCCGCCGTTTATTGTACAGTTTTTAATCGTATTATATATACATCCCGAGCCTGTTCCCTGGCTTGCATACCATATTACGGCTCCGGATGTCGCCGTGTTCGTGAACGATAAATTTTTCGATGTCGTTCCGTTGTTTGATCCGTCAATCGTTACATAATCAGCACCGTTTAATTTGATAAGTGCGGAGGTGTTTGAACCGGATATTGAAGTTGTCTGTCCGCTGTTGGGTTTTATTGTTAGTGTGTTCGTTGCATTGGAACCTGAATTTTGGTTTATTGAAATAGGGAATGTTTCACTTGCAGAATAGGTGGCATCGTCCAGTAAGAATATAACAGGACCTGTCTGTACTTTAGCGTTATAATCAGCGATCGCATTTGTCAAAGTATTATAAGGTGCTGATTGTGAAGTGCCTACATGAATCGTTCCTGAAATCGTGCCCAAAATAGTATAACTATTTGGCGTGCCGCCAATAGGAAATGCCGCTGCTGTAAGCGCAACGCTGGATGGCGTAAGCGCAAACGATCCATTGTTTATTGCTACATTGGGCGTACTTGCGATATCCTGCGCCACGACAAAATATTGGATGATGTCGCCAGCTGAAGCCGTACCGCCCGATAGTAATGAATAATTAATTGTAAAATCAAAAGGAGATGAAGAACCGTTTGCTTCTGCATATTTCCAGCCGTCAGTTCCGCTTGTATTGTCGTTATACGTATTGGCATTTGTAGATTTTTTGTAATAAACTCTCGGTTTTGTGCCTGAAGTGGTATTCACTCCGCTGGCGTCTGTAATCGTTACATTTGTAAATGAAACTGTTGTTGTGCTTGTAGAATTTCCTAAAACTGTATAACTTATCGTAGGAGGGGTTAAATCATTCCCAACAAAATTGCCTGCGTCCGCTCCTATGTCAGTAGGCGTCAGGCCTGAACGTGTTTGTCCGTCATAGTCATCGGTAACACTACCTATTAATAAACCTGCTGCTTCTATTGGTGTGGGATTTGTAGCGGAAATATGTAGATCTACAGTAGAACTCGTTCCGTTAGGTGCTATGAATTGCGGATCGCTGTTCAATGAGTTTGCGTCTTGTCCGACTGCCGTTTTCCATGCTGCTAAACTCGCGACGTCCGCACTGTTAAAGAATCCGAATACACCGCCGGTGCCGTTTGCAAGATAATCGTTGTAATTAATTGTTAAACCTGTCGGATTCGGGGTTGTGCCGCCTACTTTGACTGAATAATGTTTTCCTGTACCGGTTCCGTTGCTTCTTGCATTATAAAATATGTTATTTTGGAAAGCCCTGGTGTTTGTAGTAATAGTACTGTTAAAACAGAAAGTCGAGGATGTTCCGGTTGTGACACCGGTACCACCCAAATAAACAGAGTTAAAATAGTAATTATTTGTACCGACACCGTCAGATATCCCATTTATTCCATATGCAGTTGTGATACTGCTGCCGGTTGCATCAATCCCAAGTCTTATCATATTATTCTGGTAATTTGTTAAACCTCCTGCAACATAAAGCCCAATAATCGATGAAGACGTACTTGAAGTACTTAAATTTAGTGTATGAATGAAGTTTCTCGAAACAGTATTAGTGCCTGAGGTCGGACCATTATAATACATACCCAGTACATTAACTGCGGCAGTTGTATTGGTGTTTTTTATATCATAAATTTTATTTTGTGATATTGTCTGCCCTGCTGTTGTAGATGCTGTATGCGAAAATCCAACAACAGAAGAACTTGACAATGTTCCAAGGTTCGGTGCGGTTGAGCTTAAAGCATTTATCGTATTTCCCGTAGTAGTAAATGCACCACCTGATGAGCCTTGTTCTAATATTCCAAAAACCTGAGAGGAGGTTCCTGTCCCGGTTTGCGTCATGTTTGAAATTGTATTACCCGATATTGTATTTGTAGTCGAAGTGGATGTCGTGAATATTCCAATAATTGAACTGTTTGCACTGCTGGTAAAGCTATTTGCAACGCTTGGACTTCCTATAGTGTTATTAGAAATTGTATATGATGTAGCGGCACCCTGTACCCCAATCCCGCGTGTGCTTATTCCTGTAACGGGTGAGCCCGAGTTGGATACGGTTATGCCTCCAATAGTATTGTTGCTGATGTTAATTGTTCCGGGCGTACCTGTGCCCGCTAAAATTGCAGTGTAAATTGCAGCTGAACCTGAGGTAGAAAAAGTAATATTCCCCGTTGAGGACTGACTACCGAGTGTATTACCCGTAATATTGCCGCAATTAAAGGATCCTGTAACGAGCGAAATCAATGATTGAGCCGTTGAAGCACTTGTTGTTGTAACTGAAATATTCTGAAATGTATTACCCTGTATAGAAGTCGCTGTAGTAGTACCTACCGTCAATTGTATTGCTCTGAATACTAATGTAGTTGCTGCATTTAATGTCAAAGGAGTGCCGCTACATTGAGCTCCAGTTCCGCCTACATAATTACCGGTTATGGAAAAATTATTTCCTGAGCTGTTTGAAATCAATACTGCATTCATAGTCGCGGCTGCGCCAAAGGTTGTTCTTGTAGAAGTCTGATAAAAACTGTTTCCTGAGATTGTCCAATCCGTTGTTCCTGATGAAATATTCACTCCGACGCCAGCATTAGACGTTGACGTTGAATTGTAAAAGTTAAAAATATTATTATTCGATATGGTGTTGTTGCTGTTATTAGTAGCTGTTGTAGTTGTTGTTCCTGCAGAATATATTATATTAGTCGGTGTCGTCGCACCGTCTCTAATATCGCAGTTATCGATTGTGTTGTTATCATTACCGGTTGTTCCAGTCGTCGTGCTAAATACAATGTTGCCGCTTGTGGTGCCCGAATTTACGCCCTTTATTATCGAATATTTAATCGTATTGTAAACAGCATCATTAATAAATTGTATCACATACCCTGATGTTGATGTATTCGAAATTGTTAAATCTTTAGTTGAGCCTGATGCACCGACTCTTCCGTCTATTACAATATTCTTCGAACCGTTTAAATTTAAAGTGCCTGTTGAGCTTGCAGAAGTTATTGATAATCCGGTAACACTTGGATATATGGTTACTGTGTAACTTCCAACCGCAGTTGCCGAAGGTCCTGCAATCGGGAAAGATGCATCGGTTGTTGTATAAGTAGTGTTAAGAACAAGATTCAGGTTTCCTGCCAGCCCATTATTATTTATATCTGTGAAAGCAGCTGTTAAAGTTGCGTAGTCCATCGGATTTGCGCCAGTTCCAACGTATTTTGTGCCCGATAAAGTAGGCGAGTTTGTTGCCTGACTGCCTGATATATATGAACTGATGGAGCCTTCGTTTAAAGCAGCCACCTGCCAGTAATAATTGGTTCCGAGATTAAGTCCAGTCGCATTATACGTTGTTGTATTTGCAGCGACATTTCCGATATAATTGTAATTTATACCATCAGTTGATTTCCAGATTCCGAATCCTGTTTCATTTGATGAATTATCGGTCCAGTTCAATGTGTAAGAAGTACCTGAGATACCAGAGAAAGATAGATTTGACGGAGCATTAGGTGTTGTTACAGGAGGCGTAAATGTGTACGTAGTCCCGGTAGCAGGTTTTGTCGCTAAAGTTGTTGTTTCGGTCGTAGAACTTACAGCAGGTACAGCTACCGAGGATAAAGAAAGGAAACTTCCTGATCCTGTTACCGTCCCTGTTATTCCTATAGAAGCTGAACCTGAATTTACAGTCCCTCCCTCATCACGATAAACAAAGTCTATTTTACCTCCGGATTCATAAAGTTTAACTTGAAATGAAATTACATTTGATGTGGCGTTATAATTCCATTTCTCATTTAACCATTCACATGTAAACACTCTGTTTGGTGCGGAACCTGAAACCTGATATGTGAAATTTGTAAAAGCCTGTAAATTATTATCATCCCATAAAGGAGCTATAAAAGGTCTTGGAGTCCCTGTTGACAAATTGTTGGTTAAGGTAGCCGATGTCAATGTTTGTCCAAGTACTATAAATCCATTCGTTGATGCTGAAAATGTAGTATAAGGTACACCCATATATATAAATGTAAAGCCAATAGGAATTTGAGCAGTATAACCTTCGTCAGTACTACCTGTAAATGTGGGGCTTGTGCCTCCTGACAAGGCGTTATATGTACCAACTGAGCTTGTAAAAGCATAATTAGTGATTGTCTGCGCTTCCGCATTTCCCGTGAATACAAATGCCGCAAGAAGCATTACAAAGATGAATGAGTAGATAGATTTCATAGAATTATGATTTGATTTTTTATTTTCTCTGTCATGGATGCGGCTCTTTCGGGATGTGCCTTCGGCCTGTGCGCATAGCACTCCGTCCCTGACGCCGTCATTTGAAACGCCGTAAATCTTCTTCATAAGCTAATTAACTTTGATTAATATACTTTCTTATTAAGAAGACATGTGGTAAGGATCCTATTTGCCCTGAAAATAGGATTTCTGGTATTCCGGATGTGTCTCACTGATGGATGAAACAAAACCCTTTCCCAATGCCCCTTTGTATTACCCGTACCGGAACTAACTTATTGCATAACCATGTCCGGTCTTATACTTAATGATTAAATAAATGGCGGGTTATTTGACTTAACGGTTTTGTCGTCCTACCCTTTGCCCCTTTACTTAACTTATGTAAAATATATTTATGCAAAATAATTGTAAAGAAATCTTATCGGCACTGCGCAAGATATATTTTGATTTTGTAACTTGATTTTTAAAAGAGTTTTCGTATGTACATACGCCTTTTAAATATCGAATAGTTTGACTTAAATTTAAAATTATATTAATTTTAGTGTGTAATTTATCTCATTTCCCTTATAAACATTATTTGTTTGCAAAATTTGATTTCAAGACAAAATTTAATTTTATGAATGATTCTCCCGGAAAAAAATACAAGACGGATTTTCTTATCGACGGTCTTTCCGAAAAAGAAATCAGAAATTTCGAAAAATATCTCAGGTCAAGGACCGGCAGGCAGGATTTCCTTCTCTTCTGGGAAAGCATAGCCGAAGTATATAAAAAGAAAAAAAACTCCGCAGGATTTAAGGAGGAAGCAGGTGCTTCGGGTTTAATTAAAAAATACGACAGAAAGTTTCTGTCGGATTTTAATAAAATCCTTGAATCCTTCTATGTCTGCAATGCTGTGGAAAATGACAGGCAGGGGTATATGATATACCTGCTTAGAGAAATGCGGATGCGGAATCTCGATAAACTTTTCTCCGACCTCCTCAATGACGTGAAAAAATACCATAAACACAAGGTCCTGAAAGGTTTCGTCCATAATATTTCGCTTCTGCGCTCATACTATGAGGAGTATTTTATATCCTATGCTATGAACGAGGAGGAAAACCTCTTTAAGCTAAGCAATCAGATTAACGATGTATCGCAGAATGTGCTGATCCAGAAGATTTTCTTTCAGAATATTATAAAAAAACTTTATTCAAGCATTCTCGTAAAGCCTGAAACGGAACTGCTTGTCGACTACGATACTGCGAAGAAATTTGTCGAATCAAGAATCAAATATTTCAGGACAAAACACGAAAACATTTACATGCTGTACCTAATTTCCTCGATGATTGACAGATCCGGAGACGAGGAGGATGTTTTAAGGGTAATTAATTACCTGAAATCCTGTATGTCTAAGTTTACCGTGGATTTCGCTTACCATGCTTATGAGTACATACTCCGGTACCTTATTAACAGAATCAATCAGGGCAAACAGGAATCTCTTGTTCTTGCGTATAAAATGATCGATGAAGTGGACAGAAAAGGCCTTCTGAAAATTGTGCCGCACGTTCAGCCTCTCGACTTTTTCGCAGTCATTAATATTTACGTACGGATGCGAAAACTTGAACAGGCCGAAGCGTTTATCGACAATTATTCCGGGAAGCTTTTAGTCTCTTCAAGAAAGGACATTCTGAATATCAGCAGGGCCATTATTGAGTTTGCGAAAGGGAATTTCAGCGTTTCAAAACAGCTCGTCTCAAATATAAAAGTAAAAAGCCTTTCTCTCTATATATTCGCCAAAGCGACACTCGTAAAATCACTGTACGAAAAAAACGAGCTCATTGCCATCTCTTCCATTTCCGATACCGTGAAGCATTTCCTCATAAGGAAAAAAGAACTTACGCCGTTCTACAGGGAAAGCATTTTCAGGTTTTTTTCATACGTGAACAGGCTTGCTTATTCCCGGAGGAATAAAGGCAAAGGCATCCGGAGAATAGGGGAGGACCTTAAAGAGGAAATAACATTCTATCAGAAGAAATGGATAGAAGAGAAGTTCGCGGAGCTTTTGAGCGCATATCCCGAGAAATGAAAAAGATAAAGATCATTCAGGTTATCCCGTGCAGTATCTGATTCGCCCGGGTTTATTTCATTCTAAATGCAAAAGCATTGCGTATGTGATGAATTTGATTTGGAAAAGAGAAAAGCGGCTGACCGACAGTATCACCCGCTTTTTCAAGGAGATTATGAAAAAAATTACTTTATAAAACTCATCTTTTTTGTTACTACGTTATCCTTTCCGTTGTTCGAAGCAATCATCCTGTAGAAATAAATCCCGGAAGAAAGGTTGGACGGATGGTAATTTACGGTGTAGCTGCCGGCTTTTCTGTTTTCGTTAAGTACCGTGGCGACTTCTTTCCCGGTCTCATCATAAAGCGCTATTCTTACCTTGCTGTCGACCGGGATGTCGTAATCTATCTTTGTGGAGGGGTTGAACGGATTGGGATAGTTCTGCGACATTCCGAATTTCGAGGGAATTCCGATCTCAACTGTCCCGCTTAAAGTGTGCAACGAGAAATTTCCGTTGTTGTCAACCTGCTTCAGCCTGTACTGATATTTTCCGGAACCGACTTTTCTGTCATCGTATGTGTAGCTCTTAAGCGTGTTTGTGCTCCCGCTGCCGTTCACGAACCCGATACTCGACCAGCTGTTATCGCTGGCAAGCTTTCTCTGGATTTCAAAACCTTTATTGTTTGTTTCCTGAGTCGTCGACCAGCTTAGCGTTACGTTTCTGTCATTGACTCTGTGCGTGAACGACGCAAGGTTGACCGGCAGGGGACTTTCGGTAATGTTAACAGGCTCGGATAATGTAATGTTCGTAACGTCGAACGTATTCGGGTTGTTATTGGCATTGCTGAAAAATCCGACCTGATTCGTCAATCCCTTTACGGTTAAGCTTGCAGTCTTAGTGTTGTTCACTATCTGGAAATGAAGCCTCACGACAGTCCTGTAGGAGTTTTCAAGGTCGTATCCCGAGGCGTTGTTTCCGTTATTCACATCGGGAGCCATCACCATTATTCTCACAACCTGTGAATTCCATTCGTCAATCAGGTGAGAAGAAACATCGGCAGTATAACCGTTCTCCGCGCTTAATCCAGCCATCCAGTCAGAACCGCTTACGAACCTGATGGCAGCTGAATCGAAAGTTATATCCGCATTTAAAGTTGCGAGTGTTTTAGCAGTCGAAAGGTTTGTTCCTTTTATCTGATAATCCACAACGTATTCACCGCCGTTAGTATAAGAATTAGAAACTAATAACAGCTTTTGTTCGACACTGGTCTGCTGGGCGTTTAAAACTCCCGCAGTCATCAGTATTATTGTTGCTATTATTTGTTTTATTCTTGTCATAACATCAATAATTAATCAATATATGTGCCATAAAAAAACTGCAAAAATTGTTTGGAATAGAGATATTTTGATAAATTCAAACCTAATATTGAGAGATGAGTATCAAAATGAGAATTATTATGAAGTGAAAAAAAATTAGTTTTTTTATAATCCATTTAAATTCTCAAAATGAGAATATTGATCTGTTTGCATAAAAAAAGAACACTCCCTTTTGGGGAGTGTTCCAAGTTATGTCATGAAGTTACTTTCTTATTTCTTCCTGATTTTTTTACCCGGAGGAGGTATTTTTGATGTTATTCCGAGTTTCTTATTAGGCGCTATCTGAATAAAGTCGAAGGATGTAACATACCCGTCAAGATTGAAATCGTTTTGAATATAACCGTGGTCTGCATTCCTGCTCGATTTATTGTAGGCTTTGTAATCCGTTTCATCGATGGTGCCGTTGAAGTCGGAATCGCCTGAATACATGCCGTACAGATTTATCTTCAGCCTTTTGAGTTCTCCGCCGTAAACATTATCCGTTCCTGCGGAAAAATCATACAGATCCGGATTTGAGCACGCGTATATCTGATAGTTCGACATTATGGCGATGTGATTTCTGTGTCTTATAATGACGTAATAATAATCCGGCAGTTTTCCCATATCAAGCTGTACAAGCGGTTGTCCGTCCGTATTCACAACCTGACCGTCGTTTCTAAGCAGGGCTGCGGTAGTATCAACGGAAGTAAAATTGTAATCGAGTACTTCTATGAGCACCCAGTCGACTATATTTGCCGGTTGTCCTGTGTATAAATATGATTTATGGGGTTTGAATACGAACGGAGTACCGAGGTTGCTGAAAGTATCCGGGGGAGAAGAGGGAATACAGCCCCTGTATTTCATATCCGTCCGCATCGTATCCTTGCCTTCAATAGATGCGCCGCTAAGAAATACTTTAACGTTGATAAATACTGCGGCAACTTCCTGGAAATCCTGATAGTCAAAATTAGATGATACCGAATTATACTCCCTGTTCAGCGGATTAAAAATTGTACTGTTCCTGTTTGGATAAACGTTTCCGGACCATCCGGAGTCCAGATAGTAAGTATAATATCCGTAATTATTAGTATATACGGGAGCAGGCAGTCCGACGATTTCAACATTGCTTTCCGGAGTACCGTTTGGATCATAAATATATCCGCTGACGGTGAAACCTGCCGATACAGTGTTGTTTTTCGCGCCGGTGACATTGCTGTACTCTATTATATAAGGCTGAACATTCCATCCGTTTTTTTCCAGATAAACGCTGCCTGACCATCCGTAATAAACGTTGAGATTTACGGTTCCGTTAGAGTTAGTATATGGTTCGCCCGGAAGTCCGGTAAGATGTACGCTGTTCACGGGAGCATGCTGAACAGGTGACTGTACATTCACTTCGACGCTGACAGTTCTTTTGGCGGCCGAGAAGTTTCCGGTAACAGGCGCCGCAGCGTTATTGATTCCGAAAGAAGCCGGAGAAAAATCATACCCTTCCCTTACCGGGATAACAGTGCCGCTCCATCCGTAAGGGACGTAAGCAGTATACTTCCCGTCATAATCCGTTTTGACGGTCTCGCCGAAACCCTGCATTAAAACTCCGCTAAGGTTAGCTGAAGACTGCGATGATGTTATTTTGCCGGAAACCCGGACGTAATCGCCGCCGCTTATTTTCAGCTTGAATGCATCCCTGTACCCTGTTGTATTGTTCAGCGCATTATTATCACCGGTAAGTTTTAAACCAATCCAGTAGTTTCCCGGACTTAAAGCCGGGAGAACGATATCTGTGGATTTTATTGCTGCACTTCTTTTTGAATAAATTATATCATTTATAACTATTGTTTTAAGCAGCTGGTCCTGCTCGTTTATTATTGAATCAGATGAAAGATAAACCGAAGCCGTTATCTGCCCTCCAGGACAGTCCTGCGAAGAATAGTTATGCACATAAAAAGTAAGCGAATCCGGGTTCTGTCCCTGCTTTATATTACCCGGAAAAACACCTGTGAGCAAAGGAACGGCGTCGTATGATGACGGAGTATTGTTAGTAATAATCTTGTTTATGCCGTCGTATTTAGTAGCGTTAATTTTATTGAATTTAATGCCTGTTGATATAAGTACACCGTAAGAAACTGGTGTGCCGTTTACGTAGGTCAGCAAGCCGCTTCCGCTCATACCTACAACTCCTGTTCGGAATGAATAAACGAAGTCATTAGTTATATAGTCAAGTTTGCCTTTCCAGTTATACATCTGTTCGCCGCTGTAAAGTCCTGCAGACGGATACGAAGAGTTCATGAACGTGTTAAGGCCGGTGAAGTGCGCCTGATTGTTGTTGTATCCGTAACCGCTGTATCCGGTCAGCGCGCCGAGAGGCCTGTCAAGTTTTATAATTGCTATGTCCGTTGCCGTATTGACGGCATAAGTTGTAAGTATATAGATATATTCCGGGTACGCAAACCCGAAAGGGGAATCGGCCTGCGAATACGCAGGCATTATCATTGTGCTACCGAATCCCTGATTTAGTGATACGCCGTGTCCGGCAGTAAGAACATGGTACGGATCGATAAGCAGGCCGGTAATGTTGCCTAATTTTACAGTCATTCTCCACGGGTAAGCATTAGGGTCATTGACAATATCGAGAGGGAAGAAACTTCTTGATGTGTCGGATGACAGATTAAAAGGAAGAATACCCTGATACCCCTGTGTGTTCAGTGCGGACGCCGTTGAAACGACTGTGTAGGATATTTCCGTGGTCGTATTAGTCGCTACCTGATACTGTTTCCACTTTATCTGCCCGTTAACCGTTCCTGACAGAAGCAAACAAAATAATATAATCCTTTTAAATAATTTCATTTCATTCCGATTTTCTGATTTAAATACAAATTTTATGCCAGACAAACAGTATGAAATTAAACGAAATTACTGAATTTTGTGCAGATTAATTATTTTTTTATTTCTCAAAATGAAACAGATTCTTATAATGATAAAGGAATTATTTGGAAACTATATTGTTTATCTTTAAAAGGGTATATAAAATTTACGAAAACAGAATATGTCAAAAAGACTTTTTGTGTCGAACAGGGATGAATCAGTGAGACTTTTTAAGAACCCTGTTCTCGAGTACTTCTCTCATATACATCCGGCGACGCCTGTAATTGTTTATATTCCGGTTGTGTTTGTGCTAATGTATATCGGATTGCAGAGAATATCAATACTTAATTCTTTTCTGCTGTTCATATCTGGCATATTTATGTGGACGTTCTTCGAATACGTGTTTCACAGGTTCGTATTCCATTACTCCCCGAAGTCTGACTTAGGCAAAAAAATACATTTTCTGTCTCACGGAGTTCATCACGATTATCCGCGCGACAGGACCAGGCTTGTAATGCCGCTGCTCGTAAGCATTCCGCTCGCCGCCGCATTCTATTTCATATTTTCGTATGTATTCGGACACGGATATTATCTTCAGGTATTCGCGGGGTTTGTTTTCGGTTATGTTTGCTATGATTTTATTCATTATGCAACACATCATTTCAGGATGAACGGCAGGGTAGGGAATTTTCTTAAGGAATACCACCTGAAACATCATTATGTAAATCCGGATTCTTCTTTCGGGGTGTCGAGCCCGATCTGGGATTACGTTTTCTTTACATCTGCTTCAAACAAAAAGAACAACTAATCAGAAAAGATTATACTGTTTCGTTCCGCTGTCAATTTTAAAGAAAAACCTGCTTCCTTCGCCGACTTTGCTTTCTATCTGAAGTTTTGTACCTATAAGCTCAAGCATCTCTATGCATATCGTGAGACCGAACCCGGTTCCTTTTTCGTTGTTCGTTCCTCTTGTTGTCGATATCGAGTGTTTTGAAAACAATTCTTTTATTGCGTCTTCCGATATTCCGACTCCTGTATCCTGCACATAAATCACAGTCGTTTCGTTTCTGTTCTCTGTGCCAACCGTTATTCTTCCTCCCTCCGGAGTGAACTTCACTGAATTGTCTATTAGGTTTGTTATTACAGTGTCGATTATGCTTTTGTCTGAATTGATAACCGTATCGCTTTCGGTCTTATTTTCGAGCAAGATGCCCTTTTTCGAAGCGTTGGGACGCTGCAGGTTAATAATATTATTTACTCCGGCGTTAAGATCGAAAGGTTCCCTGTGAACTTTTATCGTATGTGACTGAAGCCTTGACCAAGTGAGCACTTTATCTATTATCCTGTACATGGATTCAGAAGATGATTTTATGTAACCAATATACTCCTTTTTTTCTTCGTCAGTAAATGAGTCATAGCCGGAGTTCAGCATGTTTGAGAAACCGTTAACGCCGCTGAGAGGATTTCTAAGGTCATGCGAGAGTATTGAAAAAAACTTGTTTTTTGTCTCGTTGATTTTCTCAAGGTCTTCTTTCTGCTTAATTATCGTATCCCTTTGTGCCTCAAGATCCCTGTTGATTTTCTGTATACCGCGCATTCTAAGCAGTAAGCCCAACCCTATGATCAGAAGGAATAAAGTTATAGCCGTTATAAGGATCGTGTTCCTGTTCTTTTCAGACGCTCCGATCTGATTCTCAAGTTCATTATCGTATTTCTTTTTAACGTTCTGCACATCGCTTTCCATCTTTTCGTTAAACACCGCTCCGTTCTCACTGTTGTATTTCAGAAGGTACTCGTATGCATTTCGGAAATCGCCCTTTCCCGAGTAGCTTTCTGTGATAATTCTTAGAGATATTATTTTGTATATCTTTATACCGGTTGAATCGGCTGCATTGAAGCTTCTGCCGGCATACTCTATTGCCTTATCGTAATTCTTGTCTATGAGATAAGAGTTTGCGATGTTGTTCAGAATATTGGGAGAATCCAGATAACCGGGCAGAGAATCGGATACCGTGAGGGCTTTCAGTAGATATCTCCTTCCTTCCGCAGTGAAGCCGAAAAAATTGTATATCGCGCCCAGTATGTTGTAATTACTGACCGTGAGTTCTTTTTGTCCGGTTTTGTCGGATAAAGTGAGAGAATAGTTTGTTTCGGTCTCGGCTGTCTTCATTAGCGTTGTATCATTCCTATTGACGGCGATTTCATAATATACGGAAGCAAGCCTGTTGCGCACGTAAGCTGCTCCTTTTAAATCGTTTATACGGTTATATATCTCAAGTGACTTGTTTAAATATTCAAGAGAATTGTCAAACTGCGTTATTGCTCTGTACGCTTCTCCGATTATTGCGTATGTGTAGCCCAGCATAACATCCGAATCCGTTCTTACCTGCTGCCGTAACTCAAGACTTTTAAATAAACACGAGAAAGTTTCAGTGTAGTCGCTTACCTTGAGATGAAGTTTCCCGAGCTGCAGGTATAAATCTGCTTCCTTTTCGTATTGTTTGTTTCTGTGTGCGGCGTCTATGGAATCCCGATATGCTTTGACGGTTTTGTCAAAATCTGATTCGAATTTCTTTACCGAACCATTTACAGGATTACCGCTGTCTCCCCTGATGACAAAAACAGGCAATAGCAAGAAGATAATTGAAAGGCGGATAATATTTCCGTAACGGGGCATCAGATTATATTCAGTGATATAATATAGAATTTAAAAAAATTAAAAAAAATTAAAAAAAATTAAAAAAATTACGATAAAGTTATGATCTCGAGAACCGTTTATCGAGTTCTTCGGTAGTGATGCGGATAACGGTAGGTCTCCCGTGAGGACAAACGTAGGGCATTTCGCATTCGAAAAGTGAATCAATAAGGTTTATCATTTCCTCGCGCTGAAGCGGCTCGCCTGATTTAATCGCGCTTCTGCACGCGAACGATTTTGCAAGGTTGTCTCTTTTTTCAAGATTCAGCTTGATCTCATATTCCTTGTACTGGTCCAGCAGTTCCTGAAATATCCTGCTCTCGTTTCCGGGCTTCACGTCCGCTGGTATGCCTGTCAGTTCGGCGGTCTCATTCTTCCCGAACTTGACTGCGAATCCAAGGTTTACGATTTCCTCTTCAAGCGACCTGGCGATCTGATAATCGATTTTAGTCAGGCTGATGCGTATCGGCATCAGAAGCTGCTGCGAGAAGGCAGAATGGGAATTCAGCCTTAACGAGGCTTTTTCGTATAATATTCTCTCGTGCGCGGCATGCTGGTCGATTATCATGAGGCCGGTTTCGGTCTCGCACATTATGTACTTGTTCCGGTACTGCCAGATGCCGAATCTTTCCTCTTCTTTCTTAGTGTGTTCGAATATATTTCTATCATCGGGCTGAAGAATATCGTTCCCTTCGGCATTAATATCTGCAGGTATCTTGCCGGCTTCTTCCGAAAACGAATTTTTCGAAGCCTGGAATATGGAATGAATGTTCCCTCCGCTTACCTGCGAGGGTTTCTTGAACCTGCTGAAATCGAAATCCGGAAGTTTGCCCGATGTTGTGTGTTCAAGTGTTTCAGCCCCGCTGCTCACAGGCGTACCGAACGACATGTCAAACGTAATGTTGCTCGAGCGTAGCGTGTCGCGTACTGATTTTCTGATAAATCCGAACATGGCGCTTTCGTCCTCGAATTTCACTTCAAGTTTCGACGGATGAACGTTTACATCCACTTTATGCGGGTCGATTTCAATGAACAGAAAGAATGAAGGATAATTTCCTTTTTCGATCAGGTCGTCATATCCGGAATAGACCGCGAAGTTAAGGTTCTTGTTTGAAAAGAATCTTTTATTCAGGTAAAAAAACTGGTCCTGCTTTGCCTTCTTCGTGAACCCGGGTCTTGATATGAAACCGTTTAGTTTTACAAGCTGGTTTTCGGCTGATACAACTATGAGCGAATCCGCGAAATCCTTGCCGAACAGATCCTGCAGCCTTAACTGGAGAGTCGAGGGTTTCAGGTCGAATACCAGTTCATCGTTGTTGAAGAACCTGAATTCGACTGACGGATTGGATACTGCCAGTCTCACGAAAGTTTCGTATATATGCCTGAATTCGGTCTGATTTGATTTGAGAAAATTTCTCCTGCCCGGCGTATTGTAAAAAATGTTTCTGACTGAAACCGACGTGCCCGGTTCCGTATTTGCTTTTGATACTTCCTTTACCTCGTTGCCTTCAATGCGAATCAGCGTGCCTATATCATCATGCTTACGCCGCGTTTTCAGTTCGACCTGTGATATAGCGGCTATGGAAGCGAGAGCTTCGCCTCTGAATCCCAGCGTCTGAATATTCTCGAGATCTTCATATGTGGCGATCTTGCTCGTCGAGTGCCGGAGGAATGCGACCTTAGCGTCTTCTTCGTTCATTCCCGAACCGTTGTCGATAACAGATATTAACGCCTTGCCTGCATCCTTTACAAGCACTGTTATTTCAGTCGCGCCGGCGTCTATGGAATTCTCGATAAGTTCTTTCACGACTGATTCGGGTCTCCCGACGACTTCGCCGGCCGCTATCTTGTTGTAAAGATGCTGGGGCAGTATTTTAATGCTGTTACTCAATCTTTGAAATTATTCTGTGAGCTTTCTTATGTTTTGATATGTGATACTTATGATCGTTCGATACAATGCTGATGTTTCCGTCAGGCTCCAGCATTGCGAGCTTGACTTCCGTAACTGATTCTATGCTGTGCTCCCTTACGGCCGACTCGAGTTCTTCTACGGTCAGCTTTTCACGTTCAAGATTTTCACTGTTCACTTTTCCGTTGTGGATAAGAACCACAGGCTGGTCATTTATAAGACTGCTGATTTTTTTATTCTTGAAAGTGAAAAGTTTCAGAATAAAGTTGACCAGGAAAAGGGAAGTCGCCGCCACAATTCCTCCGAGAAGTGAGGAATCGGGTCCGACCATCGCGTTCTGAACTGAATTGCTCAGAAGCAGAATGAATACGAGGTCGATCACGGAGATCTGCGAGAGCTCGCGTTTTCCGAAAATGCGTATCGCAACAACGATGAATACATAAACGGTAACGCTCCGTAAAACGATTATTCCTATATCATTCAGCATAATGCTATTTTTCCCCGAATAATGCGTCGACAAAGTCGCCGCTGTCGAAAACCTGAAGGTCGTCTATCTGTTCGCCGACTCCTATGAACCTGACGGGAATTTTCATTTCATTGTTAATCTTTACAACTATTCCGCCTTTAGCCGTTCCGTCAAGTTTGGTTAGTATTATTCCGGTTACGCCGCCCAAGGCGCCTGAAAATTCCTTAACCTGATTCAGACCGTTCTGTCCTGTCGTGGCGTCGATTACTATGAATATTTCATCCGGAGTATCGGCTATAACTTTCTGCATTACTCTTTTAATCTTCTTGAGTTCTTCCATCAGGTGCGACTTATTGTGAAGTCTGCCCGCCGTATCGACTATTACCACATCGGTATTTCTTGACACCGCAGCCTTAACGGTATCATAGGCGACTGACGCAGGATCTCCCGTGCCGGGATTCTGGATTATATCCACTCCGGCGCGCTTCGCCCAGATTTCGAGCTGTTCGTTCGCAGCTGCCCTGAAAGTATCTGCAGAGCCGATAAGCACCGATTTGCCCGCCTTTTTAAAGTTATACGCAAGTTTTCCGATCGATGTTGTCTTTCCCACTCCGTTTACGCCGACGACCATTATAACGAAAGGTTTCTTTTTCAGACCGAAGTCGAAAGATTTGAATGCAGAAGTCGAGACCGCGAATATTTTCATTATTTCGTCTCTTATCAGCCCGTTAAGTTCGGCGTCAGTTTCGTATTTGTCGGTTTTGGCTCTTTCCTTTATGTTGTTAAGTATTGTTTCAACAGTATCGTATCCTAAATCCGAGGAAAGGAATATTTCTTCAAGTTCATTGATAAAATCGTCGTCAATTTTCTTTCTGGCGTTTACAAGTCTGTTTATCTTACCGAATAAATCTTCCTTTGTCTTCGTCAGTCCTTCCTTAAGTTTTGTGAATCCTATCTTGTCAAGAAATGACATTAATCCTCCGCTGAATTATAAAATTTTAGTTAAGTTCTTTGCAATTATCATCCTCTGCACTTCTGAAGTTCCTTCGCCTATAGTCACGAGCTTGACGTCGCGGTAAAGTTTTTCGACGGGGAAGTCTTTTGTGAATCCGTATCCGCCGTGTATCTGAACGGCCTCATTCGTCGCCCTGACGGCCACTTCGCTCGCGAAGAGCTTCGCCATTGAGGAAATCATGTTTATGTTTTCGCCGTTGTCCTTCATAGTTGCGGATTT
>CAIKZJ010000165.1 GCA_903831845.1 uncultured Ignavibacteriota bacterium | reverse complement strand
CGCACTGCGCGGACGAACGGTCATCGCGCACGGATTCGCATCGTTTGTTACGATGAGAGCATTTGAATTCATCAGGACGGATGTCGGTCTGGGCAACCTGCCCGTCAAGATTGTCGGCATTGCCCCCGGTTTCCTTTCAACCGCGAACGGTCCGGCGCATCAGGCGCTGGAAGACATTTCATTAATGCGCGGAATACCGAACATGAACATACTCTGCCCGGCAGACATACAGGACCTGGTTATATGCCTTAGAAAAGTTGTTGAGACACAGGACCCGTATTATATCAGGTTCAATGACGAGCCGGCCGTTTACACTCACGATTACGATTATGAAATCGGAAAAGCGGAAGTAGTTTCTTCAGGAAAGGATATCACGATACTCGTTTGCGGTTATTTATTCAATCAGGCTTTGAAAGCGAAGGAAATACTCGAAAGCAAGGGAATGTCGGTCGGATTAGTCAACGTAAGAACTCCAAAACCGTTTGACGAGCAGGCAGTGCTTGGCGCGGCCGATAAAACCAGACTGATTGTAACGCTCGAAGACCATTTCCTGACGGGCGGGTTGTATTCGATAGTTTCCGAGCTGTTCGTGAAGAACAAGGTTCATGCGGACGTGTTTCCGATAGCGCTGGACAACAAATGGTTCAAGCCCGGACTGATAAACGACGTGCTTGGATACGAAGGATTCACAGGCGATAAGATTGCAGAAAGAATACTCGATTACCTGAAATAAACATTTTCAAATATCCTGAAAGAGGGCTGCCCGAAGGCAGCCCTCTTTGATTTATGGATTAACGCTGAACCTTCTGTTACCGCTGATTGCCGAATATTTAAAATTATTTCCGGATTCGCTCAGATAATCCTCTAGACTGATGTTCTCATAGACTTCCACATTCCAGTCGAAAATTCTGCCGTTTAAACTCGGAATCCCGAGATTGTTAAGTTCCGAAAGATTGAATTTTTCCTTGTCGAGGAAAATTTCATATATCGAATATTTACTGACAGTACCTTGAAATTCCGAAAGTATAAGTTTGTAGAATTTATTTTCTACGTGGCTGAATCCGGAATTGAAAACAAATTCCGTATTCGCGTTTATGACCGCATTCTCCAGCGGAGACACGAGTACCGGTATTTGGGGCGAATTTACGGTTACATCGCCTTTCACCGGAAAATACATCTTTGTCTGCCCTTCATTCTGGACAGAACTCAGAGATGTATATCCCATTATGACATTGTTAGCAACATTAAACCCGCCGGGAACGACGATATCAGAAACATCCGAATTAATAAACTCCTGAGTCACATTAAGGACATAATTCGGACTTTGCCGGGAACCGAATGTCAGATACGCGTACCTGATATTTACGTTCTGACCCGTCCCCGCGTTGATGGAAACGTGGTAAGTATTATTAACCGAATTAGTCTTGAAATCATCTGAAGTCAGGTTGACATTAATGTTATCTCCCGCGTTCAGCACTATGCCGTTTTTCAGGCAGTATTTTTCGTACGAAGTAATCCTCATGTTGTTATCAACGGCATAAGCGAGAACGGCAACCGAACCTTCATAACTCGTCCCGGGGACCATGTGGACTGTAATCGTGCTACCGTTAGACGTAACATCACCCGGAAAATTCCTGTCGTGAAAATCCGTGAACATAGATTTACCCGAGCAGTTCTGAAAAACGCTCAGAGGATAACTGATGTTTATCAGAGATGTAACGTAACCCGGCGGATCCGAAACATAGTTCACGTAAAGTCCTCCGGTGTTATTGCTCCCCCTGTCAGGTATATAGAGGCATTTATTCCAGAATGTATCGAGGAGAGCAAGAGAAAACGGAGCTTCTATGTTTCCGAGATCGAACCTGCCGTAGATGTCCGTTGAAGTCGAACTTGATTTTGCCTTAACCGTCACGCCGGGTAACGGCAAGCCGAACATACCTGATATCCTTCCTTTGACCTGAACTTGGCTTGAATTACTTTCTGTGGAATTTTCACAACCATTGAAGCCGATTAACAAGAAAATCAATGTGAGCAGCGGTAAAACCGGATACAATTCTCTCAAGAGTTTTTTCCCGAACATAATTGTTCCTCCGAAAAATTAATTTAAAAAGAATTGTATTCTTCTGCGGATACCTGACTTTTTATTTTATAAAAAGTATAAAGTAGAAATAGTTTGAGGTTTGTTTAAGTAATTTTATATACTTTCTTCTTAAAATGCAATACTAAATTAACATTAAAAATAGACGGAGAAGCCCATTCTCATCCTTGATATGTCATACGCCCAGCCGTGAGAAAGCGATCTAATTTCCGAAATGTAATACGAATAATCTATATTCGTATCGACCGATTGACTATAATAACCCGTGCAGTAATATTCCCCGACAAGGCTTATATTATCGAGTATGAAATACTCAAGCCCCAGCGCTGCCGATAAACCGATTTTATAATCGTCGCGTTTGGCGGACGTGGTAATATACCCCTGATAATCGGCTAAATCGCGGTATGAATGCTCCAGGTTGAAATAAGGACCGATTCCTAAATATACTTTAATCTTTGAATCGGCATTCAGGTAATGTACATAATGAAGATCGCTTTCAATCGAAAGCCCTTCACCAAAATCTGCTGTATTATTCCAGAATTCATAACCATGGCTCGAAGAACGGCGGCTGAATCCTCCGTCGGTAGCGATTGAAAGCCTGGCGCCGTTTCTTTTGTTAAAATGG
>CAIKZJ010000164.1 GCA_903831845.1 uncultured Ignavibacteriota bacterium | reverse complement strand
TTCGTTATATTTTTCCGCCCTCTTTATCAATTATTTTGTCTTTAAAGAATCCGTTTTAATTTTTAAAGTGTCTTTAACCGCGGTGGAATCGGATGCCGTTTCCTTCGGCTTTGCGTTTACAACCCACGATTCGAATCTTTCTTTAGGCAGCGCCACTACGAGCGAGAGCATGTACGCGTGGCTAAGTCCGCAGTATTCAGCGCATTCCACGTTGTACTTGCCTTCCTCGGTAGGCTCGAACCACAGATAATTTTTTCTCCCCGGTATGACGTCTTCTTTCACGCGGAAAGCCGGAACGTAGAAACTGTGGTTGACATCCGCGGAGTTCAGCTCGAGTTTCACGGGTTTGCCGACGGGAACATACAGCGTGTCGCTCTTCGCGCCGTTCTCGTACTCGTAACTCCATGCCCACATTCTTCCCGTGACCTTTACGGTCATCGCGTCAGCGGGAGCGTTCCTCATCTGCTTGAATCCCGTGTACCCGAAAAAGAACATTACGAGCACCAGCACAAGCGGTATCGCCGTCCAGAGTATCTCGAGCGAAGTGTTGCCCGTGATATCAGTAGCGACGGGATTTCTCTTCCTGCTGTATTTATATATAAAATAAAACATCGCCGCAGAAACCAGCGCGAGCAGAAGGAAAGATATCCCTATTATTATGAAGAACGTTAAATCCGTATGTCTTACAATGTCTAACTTCATTTTAATGGAAATCTATAGGTTAAGTCAAAAAATGTTAATATTATCACGACGAGAAATATGGCTATGCAGACAAATATGAATACCTTGAATACCGCTGAATCCGTTTTCACGTGCATGAAGTAATTCGTCACGAGCAGCGATTTCACTATCGCTATAGCCAGTGCCGTTACTACCGTTAGCCCTACGAGGTTGAATCCCGCAAGCGCCACCGTTATTGTCGTGAGCCCTACGAGCCCCGCCCAGACCACTATATACAATCCGTATCCCGGATGTTCTTGTGTATGTGTGTTTTCGCTCATTGTCTTTTCATTAATGAATTAAGTAGAACAGAGGGAACAGGAAAATCCAGATTATATCGACAAGGTGCCAGTACAGTCCCGCGTTCTCGAGTTTCTGGTAATTGTCGAACGTCTGCTTGCCCCGGAGGATGAACACTATCATGAATCCTATGAACACGAGCCCCACTATGACGTGAAGCGCATGAAGTCCTGTCATGACGTAATACAAGCCGTAGAATATAACCTCGCCGTCCGACAGGTTCGCCATTTCGGGTCCCTTAGGATAGATGCCGTGATGAATCTTCGTGCTCCATTCGAAATACTTGTTGACGAGGAACGCCCCGCCGGCGACTATCGTGAACATGAGCAGGTAAACGCTGAACCGTGTCTGCTTTCTCTGAAGCGCTGCTATAGAAAGCGCTACGGTGAGACTGCTCGTAAGAAGCAGTATCGTGTTTACGGAACCGATGAGTGTATCCAGATGCATCGCCGCTACTTTGAAATTATCGGGATACATGTACCTGTACGATGCATACAGAATGAACATGCCGCCGAAGAGTAGCAGTTCCGTGAAAAGGAACAGCCACATTCCCATCTTCGAGCCCAGATCGTCACGGTGCGCGTGACCTATTGCTGCTTCATTATTCATGTTAATGGCTTTTCTCGGGTTTAATTAAATTTTCTCTGTAGTACGGGCCGTGTTCAACCACGGGTATTTCGTCAAAATTTTCCAGCGATGGCGGTGTAGCGACTTTCCACTCCAGAGTCGTGCCGCCCCAGGGATCGGCTTCCGTGTATCTTTCTTTCTTAAGAAGCGCCCTGATTAAATTTATTATAAGTATAAGAATTCCCGTTACGAGAATCCATGAACCGACAGTCGATATTATATGATAGATCTTGTATTCGGGCAGATAGTCGTAATACCTTCTCGGCATTCCGAGGTATCCCATTATGAACATCGGGAAATACAAAGTATTGAACCCTATCACGAATAAAAGCAATCCCCACTTCGCGGCTCTTTCGTTATACATCTTCGCGAACATCTTCGGGAACCAGTAATGCAGACCGCCGAAGAAAAGAAGTCCCATTCCACCGAACATTACATAGTGGAAGTGAGCCACCACGAAATAAGTATCGGTAAGGTGTATGTCCGTGTTGAGCGCGCCCAGCACGAGGCCCGTAAGTCCGCCTATGGAGAATATGACTATGAATGCCACGACAAACATGAACGGAGCCCTTGTTTCAATTGACGCTTTGTACATCGTCGCCACCCAGTTGAATATCTTAACACCGCTGGGAATCGCGACTATAAAAGTAAGAAACGAGAAAATCGCTCTTGACGTATCGCTGATGCCCGTCGAGAACATGTGATGTCCCCATACGAGATATCCGATGAAAGCGATTGCCAGTGACGACATCGCTATCGGTCCGTAACCGAAGATGTCTTTCTTCGAGAATGTCGGGATAATTTCCGAAACAAGACCCATGGCGGGAAGCACCATTATATATACCGCCGGATGCGAATAAATCCAGAACAGGTGCTGATAGAGCAGCGGGTCGCCGCCAAGCGCCGGGTCGAATATTCCGACTCCGAAAATCCTTTCCATCATTATAAGCAGAAGGGTGATGCCGAGTATCGGCGTCGCCAGAAGCTGTATCCATGAAGTTGAATAAAGTCCCCATACGAAGAGTGGCATCTTGAACCATGTCATTCCCGGGCATCTCATTCTGTGAATAGTAACGATGAAGTTAAGGCCCGTCAGTATCGAAGAAAATCCGATTACGAACGCCGCGAACACGGCCAGCGTCACGTTCGACTGCGTCCTCAAGCTGTAAGGAACATAGAACGTCCAGCCCGTATCTATAGGGCCGCCGCCAACGAACAGCGACAGTATCACGAGGAACGCTCCGAAGATGTAAAAATACCAGGAGAGCAGGTTAAGCCTCGGGAACGCCACGTCCTTTGCTCCGAGCATTATCGGCAGAAAGAAATTGCCGAACACTACGGGAATTCCCGGAATGATGAAGAGAAATATCATTATCACTCCGTGGAGCGTGAACAGCGTATTGTATGTCTGCGGGTCCACGATAGTCCTTCCGGGCGTGAGCATCTCAAGCCTCATCAGGACGCCGAAAGTAACCGCGACAAGGAAGAACACTATAAGCGACACGAGATAAAGTATCGCTATGCGCTTGTGGTCAGTCGATAAAAGCCAGCCCGCAAGCCCCTTGTGTTTTCCCTTGTAATCAAGGTATGAAACGTGATCCATTTATATATTGGTTTTCTTTTTTTTCACTATAAGTACGGTTACGAAAATTCCCAGCAGGAGTATTATGCCGCCGCCGGCTATTCTCGTTACGTCGAGAACGTATTTCTTTCCTTCCGGGTCATAACTGTAACAAAGACTTACAACTTTTGAAATCGTCGTTCCGACTTTTCCTTCAGACGCTTCTATTATTCCGAGTTTCAGGTCGAGAGGAAGAAAATTCGTTCCGTAAAGATATCTGGTAATTTTTCCTTCCGGCGAAAGAAGCGTAAGAACGGCAGAATGCACGTAATCGCTGTCTTTCTTGAAATACCTGAATCCCACCGCGTCCGTCAGCTTCGCGATTGTCGCGCTGTCGGCAGTGAGGAATCTCCAGTCTTCGTTTGCCAGCTTTCTGTGCTTTAATAATTCAAAATAATTCTTCTTCTTCTCCGAAGCGACAGTGTAATTTTCGGAAGGATCGAAACTGACGGTTATCAGCTCATAGTCCTTTCCCGGCACGATGTCTGCGACATCCACCGTCTTTGTCAGTCCCGTAAGAAGCGGACTGCAGATTCCCGGGCACCTGTAATAAACAAGAGTCAGCGCAACCGGTTTGCCGTTCGTCAGATCGCTGAGCTTAACGGGTTTGCCGTACTCGTCGTACAGCGTAAGGTTAAGCGGAACCATCTGGCCGTATTTTTCGTCGACTCCGACGGGAGAAATTTTTTCCTGCGCGGTTAGCGTTCCCGCAAGAAAAACGACGAGCAATATTATAAATATCTTTTTCACTTTCGTTATGTTAAAACAATCCTTTAAGATAAAGGAATAAAACGTTTAATTCTTCTGAAGTAACTGATGACATCGCCGGTCCGAAACCCTTTGATTCGGGGTTGAGAGACACAAATTTAACAAACGCAGTTTCATTTTCATTCCACTTCGGGTATGAGGCAAGAGCGTTCACAGAGCGCTTTATATCTTTGCTTACTCTCTTGAAAATTTCCGCGCCCTTCGTTGTCTTGTCGCTGTTTACGGCGTTCACTATGTTGTCAATCTTTGTTTCCTGCTGTTTCTTTTCTTCGAGCATCAGTTCTGTTGCCGTCCTGGTAGGAATCTGCGAAGGAAGTTTCAGGCCCTTCGAAAGACTGTATGCCTTGTCGACTTCCGCGAGTTCGTTCTTGTCGATTGCCGGAAAATCTTTTCTTAAAGTCCTTATATACAGTATAAGATTTATTCTTTCTTCAGGAAGCAGATTGCTGTATGAGGCCATTCCCCTGCTCGTTATGCCTTCCTGAAGCGTTTTGTACATCTTCGAGAATTCCTGTCCGTTCGTCCATCCTTTCGGGTCGGTGAAATTTCTCGGAGGCGGATTCATGGTCTTGCCCGCCGGCCCGTCGCCTTTGCCTTCGCTGCCGTGACAGGAAACGCAGTTGGTCTCGAAAAGTTTCTTTCCAGCGTCAGTCTTTTCCGCGGAAACAACAACCGCCGAATTGAGATCTATAGGAGGCGTCGTGCTTCCCTTAACAACCGGAAGGTCAGTCACGGGTTTTGTCGTGTCGCCCGTAAGTGATGCCGGAATAAGATTATTCCTCGCGAAACCTTCTAGTTTGCCGAGATAAGAATATCCGGCTATGACTATTATTATTATAATAGCAACATAAAACAGACCGTAAAATCCAAGTATGATTTTCTTTTTGTCGTTTACTTCAAGATTTATGTTGTCGTTCTGACCTATCATACAATAAATGATTTAAAATTATAAATGAAAATCGAGGCTGCGCTGCAGCTTCGGGTCTCCCACAGGCGCGAGATTGTGCTTCTTCGCCTGATAGTAAAATACAAGAATTATAACGCCTACCACGAACAGCGGGAATCCGAGTTCGTAGAAACTGAACACCACCGTCTTGCTGAACGTCGGCATTATCAGCCAGTACAGATCGAAGAAATGCGCGGCTAAAATGAATATCGAAATATTTTTCAGCCTCTTCGGATCCGACTTCGATGGCTGAGAAAGCAGTCCCGCGTATGGAATTATGAACCTGACGAGTATCAGAAGAACTGAAATGTACTTCCATCCGCCTTCCCATCTCATAACGAACCAGATCGATTCTTCGGGAATGTTCGCGTACCATATTAATAGAAACTGGCTGAACGCTATGTATGCCCAGAAGTTCGTTATGCCGAACATCAAAGCTCCGAGCGAATAATAATGGTCTTTGTTCACTCCCGGCATCAGGTATCCGTTCTCGTTTAGCGACACGGCAGCGTAAGTTGTAGCGGCGAGTCCTGCGAGAAGCGTTGCGGAAATGTAATACACTCCGAATATCGTCGAGTACCAGTGCGGCTCAAGACTCATTATCCAGTCGATTGACAGCAGCGTAAGTCCGATGCCCGCAACGGGAATGAAGAGAGCCGAGAGTTTTACGTTCGTCTTCGTAAGCGACTGATCCTTCGTTTCGTCCTGCTTTCTTGAATTCCTCGTAAACACCGCGTAGAAAATGTAAAGAATCAGGATGACGCCTATCGTTCTTCCTATGAAGAAAGGAATGTTAAGGTACGGCGATTTCCCCGCCAGAAGCTTGTCAGCTGAAACAACCTCGGGATGCGTCCAGTGGAAAACCATGCCCATCATCAGAAACAGCGGAACCGCGAATACGAGAACGAGCGGGAGCGACGAAGAAATAAACTCGCTCACGCGCCTGAACGGCACGCTCCACACGGCGCCGGATATGTATTCCAGCCCGACGAGTACGAGCGCCCCTATCGCGATGCTCGCGAAGAAGGTAAGCCCTATCACGTTATTGAACGCTTCGCGTCTCGGGTCGACAAAATACGACACAAGTATAAGCAGCAGACCGACGCCCGCGAACAGCAGGCCCGTCTTCTGCACTTTTGCCGGTAATTCCTTTTTTTGATATTCCATTATAAAAGCCTTCGTTATTTTTTAGGTTCTAAATCGGAGTCCTTGGCGTTCAGTGAGCGCTGCAGAACCCTTATGTAATGTATAATTGCCCACCTGTCGTCGCGCGAAATCTGTTTCGCGTAACTCGGCATTACGTTCTGTCCGTTTGTTATTACATGGTAAATGTTTCCGTCCGCCCAGTTTCTGACCTTGT
This sequence comes from uncultured Ignavibacteriota bacterium, assembly GCA_903831845.1. Taxonomy (GTDB): domain Bacteria; phylum Bacteroidota; class Ignavibacteria; order Tepidaquicellales; family Tepidaquicellaceae; genus CAIKZJ01. Next base: position 488 of record CAIKZJ010000164.1, on the reverse strand, counting down.
CGCTGTGAAGAGTCGGCGGGTTCGGGAACTGGCCGTTAAGCCTGCTGTCGCCCTTGCCGTAATACCCGTGACAGGGACTGCAGTATGTGTCATATTTTAATTTTCCTTTGTCAATGTTTTCTTTCGTGAAAGGAAGCGGGTTCGACAGGTTCTTGACCACCGAATCCGGCTGTCCCTTGAATTCGTAAGGCGTGAATCCTCTTGCTACTGTGCCTTCCACGGGGTTTCTCATTCCGAATCCGTCGCTGAACATAACGTTCTGCGACTGCGAACCTAACTTGTCCTGAACGCCCATCCACGTGAAAGGCGGCATGTACAGAAGTTTGTTAAGTGTGAAATATGTAATTCCCGCGGTTACTATCGCGACAACAACAAGCAGTCCGAGGAACCTCTTGTCGAATACGTTAATCGGTTTCTTTTCGGGTTCGTAGAAAACTTCAATATCCTTCGCGCCTTCGCGTGAAAGGAAATCCTTTATTTTGTTCTCG
>CAIKZJ010000163.1 GCA_903831845.1 uncultured Ignavibacteriota bacterium | reverse complement strand
CATCAGCTTCTTGTTGCGAGGGTCGGCAAGGACTTTCTGAAGCCTTTTGTGCTTCGGAAGCCCGTGATACGCCCTTAACAGGAAGAGACCCGCCTTTTCGAGCTGGTCGGCAGGAGGATTTTCGTTCTCGAGTATTCTTTCTGCTTCGCCCGCAATCGTGTTTACGAGTGTCTTCTGCGCTTCAACGAGACGCTTTATCCTTGAGTTCATTTCGTTGAACTTGTGCGTAGGCGCTTCGACCGGACCGGATATGATGAGCGGAGTTCTCGCTTCGTCGATTAAAACCGAGTCAACTTCGTCGACAATCGCGTAGAAATGCTCTCTCTGCACGAGGTGCTCTTTATCGACAACCATGTTGTCTCTTAGATAGTCGAAACCGAATTCGTTGTTCGTACCGTATGTAATGTCGCTGTTGTACATTTTCCTTCTCACCTCGGAATCCATATCGTTGAGAATCACGCCCACTGTTAGGCCGTGGAACTTGAATATCTCGCCCATCCATTCGCTGTCGCGTTTTGCGAGGTAATCGTTGACGGTAACGAGGTGCACGCCTTTGCCGGCGAGTGCGTTAAGGTAAAGCGGCAATGTCGCCACGAGAGTTTTTCCTTCACCCGTCGCCATTTCCGAAATCTTGCCCTGATGCAGAACGATGCCGCCTATAAGCTGCACGTCGAACGGAATCATGTTCCATTTGATCTTCGTGCCGGCTGCTTCCCATTCCTTTCCGCAAAGCCTGCGGCAGGTGTCTTTAACGACTGCAAACGCTTCAGGAAGAAGTTCGTCGAGCGTCGCCTTTATATTCTCGTAATAATCCTTTGTAAGGATATCTAACTCGTCGTATATTGCGTATCTTTCCTCGTGAGGAAGGTCTTCTTTCAGTTTATCGCGGAGTTCAGCGATTTTTTCTTCCTGTTCCTTTACTTCTTCGTGAATTCTCTCTTTAAGTTCCGCCGTTTTTGCGCGGAGCTCGTCGTCGGAGAGATTCTTGTACTCCTCGTAGTATTTGTTTATCTCGTCAACCACCGGCTGAAGAGATTTTACGTCCTTTTCGTGCTTGCTGGGGAATAATTTCGATAAAATCTTAAGCATAAATCAAATTATTTTCTGTAAACCTTAAATTTAATATTTTATACGCATAAATAATATTACTAAAAGATGCCCAATTGACGGAAAACGTGCTGAAAAACGCCCGTTTTCTAATTAATTAATTGAACTTTAATGTGATAACATTTATTTTGGTTACAGAAAATAAAATCTTAGAAAGGAAAACTTATGGCAATAATGATAACATCGGAGTGCATCAACTGCGGCGCATGCGAGCCCGAATGCCCGAACACGGCGATATACGAGGGCGGTGCGACGTGGAAACTCGCGGGAAATGAATACAATGAAGGCGACGGTGCGCCGTCAGGTGCTCAGGGATTTTTCTCGAACGATTTTTTCTACATCGTTCCCGATAAGTGCACTGAATGCAAGGGATTCCATGATGAACCGCAGTGCGCAGCGGTCTGTCCTGTGGATTGCTGTGTGCCCGATCCGAATCATATTGAAAGCGAAGAAGCTCTGCTTAAGAAAAAAGATTATCTGGACGGTTTAGGAAGGTAAATTTTCCGGCTGCCTCTCCGGCTGCGTTTCAGGCAGGGGACCGGCCGTTTCACCGATATTTTCAACGGGTATATTCTCGGGGTTCTCCCCGGATATATCCGTTTTTATTTCCTCCGGCTTTGTGAATATCTTCTTGTAACCCAGAAGTATCATCAGAAAACCTATAGTGACCGATATGTCCGCCACGTTGAAAATCGGGAACGTGTAAAAATGCTTGCCGAAAATCGTAAAGTCGGGTATGTTGAAATGAAAGAAATCAACGACCTTGCCGTAGAACAGGGGAGCGTAACCGTAGATGATGCCGTAGAACATCCTGTCTATAAGGTTGCCGACAGCCCCTCCGAGTATGAAAGCGAGAGAAAGCCGCATGTACAGGCCTTCCTTCTTGTTCTTGATGATGAAATAAATTATGAGTATTGTTGCGAGCAGTGTGGACAATGACAAAAGCAGTTTTCCGCCGAACTCGATCCCGAAAGCCATTCCGGGATTCTCTATGAAGGTTATCATGAAAAAGTTGTCGATTACGCCTATGCTTGAATTATAAGGCATGCCCTTGATCGAGAAGCCGAGAGAAGGGAGGTCTATTCCCTTAACTTTCAGTTTCGTCAGCTGGTCAATAATGACGACAACAAGAGTGAGATAGAATACGCGCAAATTATCCTCTCAGGTTTTTACATTCTATGCAGTGCTGTGTAATAGGAACAATCTCAAGCCTTTCCTTCGGAATAAGCGGACAGGTCTTGCAGAGGTTCTTCGGCTCGTCAATGCAGTCTATGCAGACGCCGTAAGTGCCCTGGTCAATCCTTGTGAGCGCCTCTTCTATGTATCCGAGATATTTCTCGTCGCGCTGAACGAACATGTAATTCTTTTCTCTTTCCATCTCGTCAGTGCCCTGTTCCGCCATATGCGACGCGTATGAAAGGTCGTCACCGACGTAATCGCCTGTTTCGTTGTCGACGAGCGACATCATGTTTGCCCTTGCGCTGTCGATAATCTTCTGCTTTTCTTCGGAAAGGACATTCTTGAAGTGCTGAAGCTCCCTGGCTGTATATCTTATTTTGCTGTTCTTTTTATATTTCTTTACTTTAGGAACCGCTTTCGCTTTTACGACAGGTGTCTTCGCCTTCGGAGCCGGCTTTTTAACGGCGGGTTTCTTAACCGCGGGTTTCTTCGCGACGGCCTTCCTGGCGGCGGGTTTCTTTACAGCCGCTTTCTTTGCCGCGGATTTCTTCGCCGGTTTGGCAGGCGCCTTCTTAACGGCCTTTTTTACAGGCTTGACGGATTTCTTTGCCTTGACGGTTTTCTTTTTTGCTTTTGCCATGTTGTTTCCTTTCGATTAAACTTTTTCTACGTGGAATTCGCACTTCGCCTCGTTTATATCAGTTACGAAGAATTCCATGTCTTTGTTTCCTGTATCAGCAATCTCCGTGCATCCGATTTCATTGCTGATAATATCAAAATTGTTTTTAACAATATCAAGTATCTTTTCGGTTGTCCTTAACGTTATCTTTATCCTGTCGGATACGTCGAAATTGTTGTTCTTCCTGTAATTCTGAACCCTGTTTATGAATTCCCTGATTATGCCCTCTTCGATAAGCTTGTCGTCGAGTTTCGTGTCGAGAGCTATCGTCAGTCCGCCGCTCGATTCCACTATCCATCCTTCGATGTTCTCCGTGAATATCTCGATATCGCCTGATGTGATTTCGAATCCGTCTTTCGAAAGCGAGCCGTTCTTCTCAATTTCGCTGATTTCGGACTTCACCAGGCCGTTTATCAGCTGCTGTACCTTCTTCACGTCCTTGCCGAATTTTGGGCCTATCGACTTGAAATTGGGCTTTGCCTTTTTGACGATAATATCAGAATCGCCTTCGATGTAATTAAGTTCCTTTACGTTTATTTCCTCAAGTATTATACCCTTAACCTTCTCAAGTGTTTCCCTGTAATGAGCGTTTAATACCGGTACGAGAATCTGCTTAAGCGGTTGGCGGACTTTGAGGTTGTTCTTAACCCTCACCGCGCGCACGAGGTAAACTATTTCCTGCGCCGTCTGCATCTGCTCTTCGAGATTCGAGTCTATCGATTTTTCATCGCAGCCGGTGAACTCCGTAAGATGAACCGATGTCTTTCCGTTCGTCAGGTTCAGGTAAAGCTTGTCGGTAAGGAACGGCGATACGGGCGCTACCATCTTGATTATCTCAATGAGGCATTCGTACAATGTCTGGTAAGCCGAACGCATATCGGTGTCGTTCTCGGGATTTCTGAAACGTTTCCTGTTTCTGCGCACATACCAGTTCGAAAGTTCGTCAATAGTGAAATCGTAAACGAAGCGCGAAGCTTTAGTTATTTCGTATCCGTCGAGTGTCTCGAAATATTTTTTCTTTAAAGTGTTGAGTTTCGAGATTATCCATCTGTCGATTTCGGCTCTCTTGCTCAATTCGACTTTTTCGTTTTCGCTGTAAGTGAAGCCCTTCATGTTCGAATATATAACGAAGAACTTGTATGTGTTTATAAGCGTGTCGAAAAACTTGTTCTTCACGTCGATGAGCTCGTCCTCGTCGAAATTCTTGGATTTGCCGATGGGAGAGTTCGCCACGAGATACCATCTCAATACGTCCGCGCCGTATTTCTCCATCATATCGAACGGGTTTACGACGTTGCCGAGCGATTTGCTCATCTTCTTACCGTGCTTGTCGAGAATGAGACCGTTTACAATAAGATTCTTGTAAGCAGGCCTGTCGAAAAGGAACGTGCCTATCGCGTGAAGCGAATAGAACCATCCTCTTGTCTGGTCGACGCCTTCCGCGATAAAATCCGCGGGATAATTCTGCTCGAACCATTCCTTGTTCTCGAAAGGATAGTGATACTGCGCGAAGGGCATTGAGCCGCTGTCGAACCAGCAGTCTATGACTTCCGGAACGCGCTTTAATTCTTTGCCGTCCGGCGTAACAAGTTTTATCTTGTCTATGTACGGCTTGTGAAGGTCGAAAGGAATGTCCTTATAAACCTCGTCGAAATTCACCGCCTTGCTCTTCAGTTCCTCGATGCTGCCGATACATTCATAATGCTCTTTTCCCTTGTCGTCTGTGTAATACCAGACGGGAAGCGGGGTTCCCCAGAACCTGTTCCTTGAAAGCGCCCAGTCCTTGTTTTCTTCAAGCCAGTTGCCGAAACGTCCCGTTCCGAATTCCTCTGGGTTCCAGTTAATCTGCCTGTTCATCGCTATCATCTTGTCTTTGTAAGTCGTCGTCCTTATGAACCATGAATCCGTGGCGTAATACATAAGCGGCACTTTGTGTCTCCAGCAATGCGGATACGAGTGCGTGAACATTTCCTTCTTGTAAAGTCTTCCCGACATCTTAAGTTCAAGTGTGATGTCAGGGTCGGCTTCCTTGAAATTCCTGCCGGCGTATTTTCCGGCTTCGGGCTTGAACAGTCCGTTTCTTCCTACTGCCTGAAGCAGGGGAAGGTCGTATTTTAAACCTATGTTGTAGTCGTCTTCACCGAATGCGGGAGCGATATGAACAATGCCCGTACCGTCTTCCATCGTTACGAAGTTTCCTATTGTAACGTAATACGCTTTCTTCTCGAGTTCGAAGAACTTGAACAAAGGTTCGTATTCCGTCTTCTCGAGTTCCCCGCCCTTGAATTTTTCTACAATCTGATACTCGTCCTTAAGAGCCGATAATCTCGCTTCGGCGAGTATAAGATTTTCTTCGCCCGATTTCACGAGAACGTAATCCGCTTCGGGATTCACGCAGAGCGCGACGTTCGAAGGAAGCGTCCACGGTGTGGTTGTCCATACGAGTATGTCGTTTCCTTTGTACTTGCCGCTTGAAACTCTGAACTTGATGTATATCGACGGGTCTTTAAGGTCGACGTAACCCTGCGCGACTTCGTGCGACGAAAGAGGCGACTCGCAGATAGGGCAGAAGGGTTGTATCTTGAAACCCTTTACCATCAGTCCGGCGTCGAAGAATTTCTTAAGCGCCCACCATACTGATTCTATGTATTCGTTGTGGAAAGTAACGTATGCGTCGTCGAGGTTGATCCAGTACGCCATCTTTCTCGTGAGCTCTTCCCACTGCGAAAGGTATTTGAAAATCGATTTCTTGCATTCCTGATTGAACTTCTCCGCGCCGAAATCATAAATCTCGTCGCGCGACCGCAGGCCGAGCTGTTTTTCAACTTCAACTTCGACGGGCAGTCCGTGCGTGTCCCATCCGGCTTTCCTGTTCACCCTGTAGCCCTGCATTGTTTTGTATCTGCAGATTATATCCTTAACGGTTCTTGCTATGACGTGGTGTATGCCCGGCAGTCCGTTGGCTGTCGGGGGTCCTTCGTAAAAAGTATAATGTTTATCCTGACTCCTGGTAGAAATGCTTTTCTCAAAAGTATTGTCCTTGGCCCAGAACTCCAGTAATTCATTTTCTAACGACGGTAAACTGATATTTTCCGGTAAATTATCGTACATTTTCCAAAAATTAATAAACAATAAAATTAGATAAAATTATTGCGAATATCAACATATAAAAACCGATGAATCACGCGAATTTAACCGCTTAATATACTGTAATATCAAAGAATTACATTCCATTTCCACAATTACAGTCATATATCCGTAAACCTTCTCACCGCAAACCCTTCATCCTGTCATCTTCGATTGCGTCTCTCTTGTTATCCCCGAATGCTCCTCTCTTGTCATCTCGCAAGCACCTCCTTGTCATCCCCGAATGTTCCTCCCTTGTCATTCCCGAATGTTCCTCCCTTGTCATCCCCGAACGCTACTTCTTTGTCATCCCCGAACGCTCCACCCTTGTCATCCCCGAACGCTCCACCCTTGTCATCCCCGAACGCCCACCCTTGTCATCCCCGAACGCTCCTTCCTTGTCATCCCCGAACGCTCCTTCCTTGTCATCCCCGAACGCTCCACCCTTGTCATCCCCGAACGCTACTTCCTTGTCATCCCCGAACGCTCCACCCTTGTCATCCCCGAATGTTCCTCTATTGTCATTCCCGCATGCTCTTAGCGGGAATCTTGAGAGTAATCCTGAAGCAACAGAATCATTCATATGAGACGAATACTTCCGGTTTGTCATTCCCGCAAACCCGCGAAGCGGCCCGCTTTTAAAAACGGGAATCCATGCTCTTTCATTTTTATATATTTAATTTTTCTTCATCAATCCGGAACTTGAACGCGGATTCAATCAGAGGAGAATCTCCGTCTCTCCGAACTAGCCCACGGCTTTAGCCGTGGGTTAGCATAACGAAAACAATAACCGTTTTAACGGTTTAAATTCCAGACCTCAAAAACCGTTGAAACGGTTTTGCCATTAATGTTCACCTGCCCCACGGCTAAAGCCGTAGGACAGGTCGGAGAGCAGCCGCTGTTTTTACCTCTCTCCTTCCCAAGCTCCGGCTTGGGAAGGCAAATGACTGTGTTCCGGCT
>CAIKZJ010000162.1 GCA_903831845.1 uncultured Ignavibacteriota bacterium | reverse complement strand
GGAATCTGACAATAAACTCCGTTCCTTTACCCGGAACGCTGTTAACGGCAATAGTTCCGTTCATGAGTTCGACATACCGTTTAGATATCGTCAGGCCGAGGCCGGTACCTTCATAAGACCTGTTGAAACCTTCGCTTACCTGACGGAACGGTTCGAAAATAACATCATGATGCTCTTCCTTTATTCCGATGCCTGTATCCCTTACTTTAATTACGGCGAAGCTGTTAGAACCGGAGATTTCGGATTTCAGGCTGTAAGAGACAAAGCCGCTGTTCGTAAACGTAATAGCGTTCTGCACAAGGTTCGAGATTACCTGAGAGGTGTACTGCTCATCAAGTTCGGCGTAAACATCTGCATCGACATCGATAGTAAGATTAAGGTTTTTATTCGACGCCATCACCTCATACATTTTCACTGTAGAAAGAGAGAGTTCGGACAGATTTACGACACCGAAATTCGCGCTTAGAGTTTCCGACTCGAGCTTCGAAAGGTTTAGAATCAGGTTCAGAGTATTCATAAGTCTTTTTCCGCCCTGATGAATGACCTGAGCCATTTGTTTCCTGTCCGGATCATCTATTTCATCCGCGAGCAATTCCGAAAAGCCGAGTATGCCTGTCATGGGTGTCCGAAGTTCATGGCTCATATTGGCGAGGAAATTTGATTTAAGCCGGTTCATTTCCTCCGCTTTGTCTTTAGCCTTTATAAGAGCCTCCTCGAACATTTTTCTTTCCGTAATATCGCGGATAACCGCCCACATTGCTTCCGGTTCGCCCTTCTCGTTTTTTATAAGGTAAGTTCTCAATTCAATCGGAAACACCGAGCCATCTTTTCTCCTGTATTCTTTCTGATACACGCCCGAATCACCATGAGGAATAATTTTCTCCTTCACGATTTTCATTTCGCTCTCGTGCCACTCAACAGGAGTCAGGTCAATATAAGTAAGTCCGCTCAGTTCTTCATCCGTATAGCCAAGCATATCGCGGTACAAACTGTTCCATTCTATAAGTCTACCTTCCATATCCACCATAATAACCGCGTCTGTTATCGATTCGTGAAGCCGCCTGTATTTTTCCTCGCTGCGCTGCAGCATAGCCTCGGCATCCTTAATTTCCTTAAGGTTAATTATTGTAGAGAGGAAATAGGGTTTGCCCTTCATAAAGAAATGGCTCATGGAAATTAAGCCGGGCAGTATCTCCCCCGACTTGGTTTTAAACTTGGCCTCAACATTCCTCGCGTATCCTTTTTCGAGAACCTCCTTAACCAGGTTCTCTCTGTCCGAATAATCGATAAAAGCGCCGACATCTTTTGATGTACTGCCTTTCAGTTCTTCGAGAGAATAGCCGCTGTACTGCAGCATTATATCGTTAACATCTATTATCTTATTGTCGGACGCCGAGGTTATCATCATCGCGTTCGGGCTGTATTTAAAAGCCATGGAGAACATTTTCTCTGTTTCCCTGATTGTATCTTCCGCCTTCTTCTTGTCTGTAATATCTATAATACCGCCGTATATTCTTTTTTTACCGTTCTGTTCCGTGACGCATTCCGCATGCGATTCGACCCATCTAATCTCACCGTTTTTTCTTTTAATTCTCAATTCGGTTTTTCCCGTTTCTCCCGGAAGGACGCCTATAACATTTGCATCAAAAAGTGGATTATCGTCGTCGAATACAAGGAATCTCCAGCATTTGCGCTGAAGGACCTCATCCATTGTATAGCCCGTAAGATGTTCGATACCGCCGGTCAGCCAGTCAAGCAAATAGCCGCCGTTCGCATCTTCAACGCAGGAATATGCAACATCGGAAATTACGGATGATATCCTCCTGTATCTTTCTTCGCTGAGCCGAAGCGCTTCAGAGGCAATTTTTCTGCCTGTAATATCGGTAAAAGCTGTAGCGAACATGCCTTTTTGAGTGGAAAAAACGGCTACAGAGAAATATTTATTGAGAGGTTCAAAAAATATTTCGAAAGAATAAGGTTTGCCGATTTCAGCCACGCGTGAATATACGTCGAGGTAAGGCGCTCTTTCCATTTCATACAAATCAGTAGCGAGAGAGTTCACCGCCTTATTCTTTTCAATGCCAAGAATGTTCGTATAATTATCATTCACATCGAGCACCCTGTAGTTCACGGCTTTACCATTTTTGTCATACACGACCTCATGCAAAGCGATGCCTTCGAGAGTATTATCAAATATTGAGCGGAATTTCTCTTCGTTATTTCTTAGTTCTTCTTCCTTTCTTCTTTCCTCGGTCTGGTCGCGGAAAACCAGAACCACGCCCGCAATTTCACCCGCTTCGTCTTTGATGGGAGCGCCGCTGTCGGCAATCGGTATTTTTTTGCCGTCCTTAGAAACGAGAAGAGTATGATTGGCGAGACCGACAACCAGGCCTTCCCTTAAAACCTTATCGACAGGATTTTCGGCTTTCGCATGGTTATCCTCATTTATTATTACGAATACGTCTTCAAGTTTTCTTCCGGCCGCATCAGACTCCTTCCAGCCGGTAAGGTTCTCGGCGACAACGTTCATTCTCTGGACAGTCCCATAAGCATCGGTCGTTATTACTCCGTCTCCTATGCTGTAGAGCGTGGTGCGGAAGAGAAGCTCTCTTTCTTTAATCTCATTTTCGGCTTTTTTGCGTTCGGTTATATCGAGTCCCATTACATACATAAACTGTTCGTCATTAATGTTAATCAATTCTCTCGAGACAAGAAGGACTTTAGATTCTCCCGTTCGCAGTTTTACCGACACCTCAACATTCTTAACTGATTTTTTCTCTATTATTTCAGTAATTATTTTTTTGAACGCATCCGATGTATAAAGACCCAGATCAAACACCGTTTTGCCCAGGGCCTCATTTCGCGTATATCCGAATGTTTTGCACCAGGCATCATTTACTTCGATTACGCCGAATGTTTCCATATTGACAATCGTGAGCCAGGCGGGATTGTTATGGAACGAGACTGCGAACCTGCGTTCGCTCTCAACGAGCAGGTCGTGAGATCTTTTTTTCACTGTAATGTCGCGGATAATGGATTGTATGAACTTATCGCCGTTTATTTCAATCAGCCTGGAGCTGGATTCTATCGGGAAAACGGTGCCGTCTTTTTTCTTCCCGTATGTTTCAAATATGTGTCCGTTCTCATTTGTTACGTGGTCAATATAATTGCGGAGTTCATCCTTTTTGTCTTCAGCCTGAAGGTCGGTAATATTCAGTTCCAGGATTTCGTCCCGTGAATATTCATACATCGTTACAGCTCTTCCGTTGGCGTCAATGATCCTGCCCGACAAGTCGGTCATAATCATCGCGTCATTGGCATTTTCTATAACATATCTGTAATTATCCACGAGAGTTTTCTTTTCCGTTTCCAGCCTGTACATATTTTCAAAATGCCTTGCTCTTTCTTTTTTATAATTATATGAGAATACGTATACAAAAATCACCATAACCAGGAAAGTGATGCCGAAGAACCAGAAAGTGAGCTGATTGAGACTCGCATAGGCTTCATCCTTGTCGATTTTTGCAATCAATAGCCAGTTGGTATTCTGAATTTCCGATATAAAACCGAGAACTTTCATTCCCCTGTAGTCGGTTCCTTCGGTTATACCGCGTTTTCCTCCCAGAGCCTGAATTGCGAGTACAGACTGATTCCCGCTTTTTACATCAAAACTCAAAGGAAGATTCTGAATATGCCGGAGGGTGTTCAGGAACAACGCATTTCCGCTGCCGTCGTCTTTTACGATTAGCGTTTCAGCGGTTTTGCTTTCGGCAGGCCATGACTGAATAAGCGGATAAAGGTATTTATAAGGATCTATTTCAAGTGTAATAAGCACCTTTACATCGTTTTCTCCCTGAAAGACAAACGGCACTATTAAATCAAGATTAGGCCCTTTCAGAGCACTGTTGGAATCGTTGATATGAATATCCGTTAAAAATGTCTTTTTTTCAGAAGCCACCCGCGGCAATAGATTTTTAACGTATGAACTTGTAGTATTAAAAATACTGTCGGCGAACAAAACATCGCCGTTCACATTAATCAGCTTTATGGATGCATAATTATAAACAAACTTATAGGAATTGAATACCTCTGTAAGATCCTGATAATCTTTTTGGGATGCTTTATTATAATAAATCCTTTCAGCCGCCTGATTAAGGAAAACATTTCTTTTAATAAGCCTTCCATCTGATAATCTTTCTTGATTCCATGATTCAATATCGTGGACTTTGAGCTGAGCCACTGTTTTGAGATTAATCTGAACCTCTGAAGTTTTTTCTTTGAGATACTTATCATAATATCTGTAGAAAAGAAAGATGAGACATAGAAAAACGAAAGTGTATATAAGGACTGAAAAACCCGAAAAAACCGATTTTCTGACATACTGTGAAGAACCAGAATTAGAATCCATAATAATTGTGTTAAGTATTCGTCTTACGCAAACCGGTATTAATAATGTAATAAAATCAGGAGATAAATACAAATGCGATTATTTAACTCATATAATACATGTAAATACACAGGAAAAACGATATCAAGCATTACAGATTCGAATGGCCTTATTAAAAAACAAAAGAGGCTCCGGGACGGAGCCTCTTAAAATAACAAAAAGAATATAGTTTCACTAACTACATCTGTATAATAAACAAATGGCAGGTAATTTTCAAGTGAATGGGGTGAAGCAATTAGCAATGAACATTTAAAAGTTAACAATTAGTGATTGGAAACGGGTGTTTGTAATTTTATACAAACAAAAAAGCTCCGGAAGGAGCTTTTTATTTTATTTCTTATAATAAATTTATTCAGCTTTCGATTATCTTTGCTTCTCTTTCCTTTTCAATGTGTTTCATTCTTGACGTATCTAACTCTTTCATTTTTTTCTTGAGTTCGTCCATATTTTCCCTGAATTCCTTCATATTTTCCCTGTAATCTTCCATATTCTCCTTATATTCTTTCATATTTTCCTCGAATTCCTTCATTGAGTCTTTGAACTCCTGCATGTCGAATCTATAATGATTCGAATCGAGTCTGTGTTTCTTTATATCAGGAATTATATTCTTGAGTTCGAATTTAAATTCCCTCATATTTTCCTTCATTTCGTTCATGTTTTCCTTATAGCCTTCCATGGATTCCTCGATTTCCCTGCGGAGTTCGTCTTTATCGATATTAATTTCCACTTTGAAATCATCGCTGTCAAACTGCGGAAGAGCTTTCAGGAATTCCTCGCTGTTGAGCTGTTCGTTGAGTTTAGAAAGCGCTTCATTCATTTTCGACATTGACTCATCGAGGTACAGGTTAATTGAGTCGAGGCTTCTGATTTTCAGTTTAACTATAACTTCATTTGAATCGAAGGGGTCGTAATCAGTGTAATCGGCTAATTTTATCATGGATGGCCCGAAATCGGAGTTGAATCCGAAGTCGCTTACCTGTTCTCTTGCGATTTTACGGTAGGGGGCATATGCCATACCTCCTCCGAAATCGGACACTCGGATATACTGTGAGAAATCCGGCAGGTAAGAATGCAAAATATCACTAAGGGTCGAGCCGCCCGAATTGTTATTTTCAGCAGGAATATCCGTATCAACGGCGTAAATATTCTCTGATTTCTTCTTTTCAGGAGCAACCGGGGCTTTCTCTTCCGGAGCTTCTTTCGGCTCTATAGCCGATTTAAAAGTCTCATAGGCCAGGTACGGAATCTTCTTGATTGCGTCGAAATCCGCAAAAGCATAGTAGATGAAGCCGGCAACAAATGCCACTATGAGCGATGAGATTAGTTTGTCTTTATGTTTCATAGCCGTAAATTTAGTTTCCCTTTAGTAAATTTACGAAATTTGTGCTTTAAAAGTTGCAACTTAATGCAAAATGCAAAGTTTAAAGTGCAAAATTACAGTGAAAAATTAAAAATTTTACGCGTTACTACGCCGGAGTCCCGAGGTCTCGGGATAAACTGTAGTAACGAGAGGAATATGTGTAATATTGCACTTTCAATTTTGAATTTTAAATTTTGAGGGGGTCGTTTTTGCAGACTAGAACGAAGTCCGCAGAATCATTAGTGAGCGGCCCCTCGTTGAAATCGCCGAATACTTTGACAAGGCGCAGCTTCGACAACCGGAGAAGGTTTTCGAGTTCGTAACGGAAATAGTATCTGATTCTTGTCGGCCATTCGTTCGATATCTTCAAGCCTTCTTCATTCCATTCCAGTTTCCAGGTAACGTCCATTTCCTGGTTGATTATATCCGCGCGAGAGTCTATCGCGACCTTCAGGCTCTTTCCCGGTTCGTATTCCCCTTCGAAGACAG
>CAIKZJ010000161.1 GCA_903831845.1 uncultured Ignavibacteriota bacterium | reverse complement strand
TGCGTCTTCGACTGTCATGTCCAGAACTTCTGAAATCGACTTTCCCTTGTAAAGAACGTTCAGCGTTTCGGGATTGTATCTCTTTCCGTTGCACGAATCGCAGGTAACGTAAACGTCGGGAAGGAAATTCATCTCGATTTTCTTCACGCCGTCGCCTTCGCATTCGTCGCACCTTCCGCCCTTAACGTTGAACGAGAACCTGCCTACCTTGTATCCGCGTATTTTCGATTCCGGCAGCGATGCGTAAATGTCCCTTATGTGCGTGAACAGGCCTGTGTATGTCGCGGGATTGCTCCTCGGCGTTCTGCCGATAGGCGCCTGGTCGATTTCTATGACCTTGTCTATAATCTTTTCGGTTCTTTCTCCCGATTTTTTCAAAAGTCCCTCGATCGAAGAATAGGGCAGGGGTTTCTCAAGCCCTTTCATAAGGTATTTCGAAAGAATCCTGAAAAGCGTATCGTTGATAAGCGTCGATTTTCCCGAGCCGCTGACACCCGTTATGCAGATAAGTTTTCCGAGCGGTATGTTGAGATTAATTTTCTTTAGATTGTTTCCGCTTGCGCCTTTTAATTTCAAAGTTTTGCCGTTGCCGATTCTTCTTTTCGGCGGAATTGAAATGCTTTTCTTCCCCCTTAGGTACGCGGCTGTGATCGAATCGCCGTCTATATCGCCGGGTTTACCCGTCGCCACTACTTCGCCTCCGTGTTCGCCCGCCCGCGGGCCGAGGTCGACCACGAAATCCGACGATTCAATCATTTCCTTGTCGTGCTCCACGACTATTACAGTATTTCCTATGTCCCTTAAATGCTTGAGCGAATTTATCAGGCGTATGTTGTCTCTCTGGTGAAGACCTATCGACGGCTCGTCGAGAATGTACAGCACGCCTGTCAGCTGGCTGCCAATCTGCGTCGCAAGCCTTATTCTCTGCGCCTCGCCGCCAGAAAGCGTTTTTGCGCTTCTGTCGAGCGAAAGATATTCGAGACCGACGTTCATGAGGAAACCGAGCCGTTCTCTTATTTCCTTGAGGATGGGCGCGGCGAGTATCTGTTTGTTGCCTTCGAATTTCAGGTTTCCGAAATATTCGTGAACGTCCGAAATCGTCATTCTTGTAATGTCGAAAATGCTCTTTCCGTCTATCTTGACCCAGAGCGCGTCCTCTTTAAGCCTGCCGCCTCCGCATGAAGGGCAGATGTTCACGCTCATGTAACTTTCAGCCCAGTTGCGTATGAGCTGCGAGGAGGAGTCTTTCGAGACCTGCTCGATGTATTTCATAATCCCGTTGAAACGCTGGTTGTACTCGAAAGTCTTGCCAGACGTTGTAGTCGTGTATGTATAATGGACTTTCTCGTGCGTGCCAATGAGCAGCGCGTCGAGAAGTTCTGTTGAATATTCTTTTACGGGTGTATCAGCGGTTGCTCCGAAATGCTCGATGACGCCAATGATTATTGACGATATCCACGATTTCTTCGGCTTGCCTACCGGTGCCAGTCCGCCCTGCGCGAATGATAGATTCCTGTCGGGAAATATAAGGTTCTCGTCAATGTGTTTCTTCTCGCCGTGTCCGTAACATTCCTTGCACCAACCGTAGGGCGAATTGAAAGAGAACGAGTTCGGCGCTGGTTCGGCGAAGCTCCTGCCCGTCTGCGGGTCGGAGAGTTTTTCGTTGAATAGCTTGTCCTTGTCGCCAGAGTTGATGATAACCACTCCTTCGCCGTAACGAAGTCCCATTTCTATCGAGTCGTAAATCCTCATTTTCGATTTCTCGTTGACCGAAAGCCTGTCTATAACGACTTCGATATCGTGAATTTTAAACCTGTCGAGTTTCATTCCCGAAGTGATTTCCTGAATGACGCCGTCGACGCGTACGCGCATGAATCCGTCGGAGAGTATTTCCTCGAACAGTTCCCTGTAATGACCTTTGCGTCCTTTGATAACGGGGCTAAGGATGTTGATTCTCGCGCCCTCGTAATCCTTCATCACGTAATCGAAAATCTGGTCGAGCGACTGCCGCGTTACAGCCAGTCCCGTATCGGGCGAAAACTGCGTTCCGCATCTCGCGAAAAGCAGCCGGAGGAAGTCGTAAATTTCAGTCACGGTTCCGACTGTGGAACGCGGATTGTGTGAAATAGTTTTCTGCTCGATTGAAATGGACGGCGAAAGTCCTTCTATCTTATCCACGTCGGGACGCTCTATACCGCCTATAAACTGGCGCGCATAGGACGACAGCGTCTCGAGGAACCGCCTCTGGCCTTCGGCATAGATTGTGTCGAACGCCAGCGACGATTTGCCCGAGCCGGATAGGCCCGTGAACACGATGAGCTTGTCCCTCGGAATGTCGATGTCGATATTCTTGAGGTTGTGAACCCTCGCCCCTTTAACCGATATTTTGTCTAAAAATGAAATATTATGCCTTTCAATTAGCGAACAAATTTCTCCTCGTTACGAAGCCCCAGCGCGTTCTTTGCGTCCCGAGAAGTCGGGACTTCGTAACGAAAAGCGAACATGGAATTTACCGTTTTTGAATCCACAGTTCAATTCATTTATTGGTAATTTTTCAGGACGGGAAAGTCCCGTAGGGACGACAGTCTTTTAGGAAAGAGAATTCTGATGTTCATAAGTCCCGTAGGGACGACAGTCTTTTAGGAAAGAGAGTTCTGATGTTCATAAGTCCCGTAGGGACGAAAGTTTTTTAGGAAAGAGAGTTCTGATGTTCATAAGTCCCGTAGGGACGACAGTGTAATTCGGAAAGGAGAATTAATGAGTTATACTGTCGTGCCTACGGCACTCTTGTATATCCTCACTCCTTTATCTAAAAAACTGTCGTGCCTACGGCACTCTTGCATATCCTCACTCCTTTATCTAAAATACTGTCGTGCCTACGGCACTCTTGTATATCCTCACTCCTTTATCTAAAAAACTGTCGTGCCTACGGCACTCTTACGTGACTCTCCTTTTGTGCTTCGTCATCCCCGCCCACCCCCGCCTCGACGTATGTCGGGGCACCCCCGCCAGCGGGGGACATTTATCCTCCCTCCTCGTGAGTACGCTCCAGTGTAGTCACGCGCAACGGGTTATCACGCCGGAGCGTGGTAACCCATCGATGGAGACTGTCTTTGTGGCGTCAGGTGTTACCACCTGACGCGCAGGCCGGAGGCCTGCAATCTGTTTCGTGCTGTACGGTCAGGCATACGCCTGACCGTGTGTCAGGTGGTAACACCTGACACCACTTCAAATGGGACCGCATTTCTGCTTTTAAGATGAAACGGCGATTTTGTAATTTCACGGATGAAGTTCAGAAACTATAAGGCGTGCATCGATTACCTGTTCTCCCTCGAAAGGGCGGGGATAAAGTACGACCTGAAGAACATACGCAAACTTGCGGAGCTTACAGGAAACCCGCATAAGAAGTTCAGGTCAGTGCACATCGCCGGCACGAACGGCAAAGGTTCCGTGGCTTCCGTTATCAGCTCTGTTCTCACCGAAAAAGGCATGAAAACCGGTCTGTACACCTCGCCGCACGTGAAAGACTTCCGAGAGCGCATACGCGTCAACGGAAAGATGATTCCGAAAGATTATGTTATAAGGTTCACGGAAAAACATTACAAAGACATCGAAAAGATAACGCCGAGTTTCTTCGAAGCCACTACCGCAATGGCGTTCAGGTACTTCGCCGATAACGGAGTCGATATAGCCGTTATAGAATGCGGGCTCGGCGGAAGGCTTGACTCGACGAACATACTGAAACCTCTGGTGTCAGTAATAACGAGCATATCAATCGACCATACAGAATATCTCGGCAACACTATCAAATCCATAACATACGAGAAGGCCGGCATTATAAAAAAAGGCGTACCGTGCGTCATTGCCGGGCTTAAGAAGGATTCGGCAGCGCAGATAAGAAAGACGTGCAGGGAGAGAAAGTCTCCTCTAACCGAATCCGTCAAAACCGTGAAGGTCAAAGTCACTGAAGACAACGAAGAGGGAATGACGTTCAGCGCCTCATCGCAGCACTACGACGTTAAAGGCCTGAAGCTTGCTCTTCCCGGAAGTTACCAGCCGGAAAACATGAAGACCGTATTCGGCGTTCTTGACGTTCTTTCGGGTAAATACAAGATAAGTTTCGGCGAAAAGGAATTGAGTAGAGGAATCGCAAACGTCAGGAAGAACACGGGTTTCGACTACAGGTTCAAAACTCTCGGCAGGAATCCGTACGTCGTCTGCGACGTTTCGCACAACACTGAAGGCATAAAGAACATGCGGGACACGCTAAAGAAATTCTCTTACAAAAACCTGTACGTGATTTTCGGAATGATGTCCGACAAGGAATACAGGAAGTGCATAAATGAATTGGAAAAGTTGAACGGATTTCTGATATTGACGAAACCGGATTACAAGCGCGCGGCTGAGCCCGCGGCGCTTTACGCGGCTGTCAGGAACAGGAAACGCTGCGTTACGAAGCCCGGCGTAAAGGAGGCGTATTCATTCGCGCGCTCGAAGGCGGGGAAGCGCGGCCTTATACTCGTGACGGGTTCTTTCTTTCTCGTCAGCGACTTTTTAAAAATTTACAGAACGAAATGATTAAAGCCATAATATTCGACCTCGACAACACTCTCGTCGATTTCATGCTGATGAAAGAGCGCGCCGTCGACGCGGCGGTTCACGCGATGATTGATTCGGGTCTTCCGATGACGATGACTGACGCGAAAGCGAGGATTAACGCGATTTACAAGCGCGAGGGAATCGAATACCAGCAGGTGTTCGACGAGTTTCTCGAAGAAGAGTTCGGAAAGATAGACAACAAGATAATATCCGCGGGAATCGTAGCTTACAGAACTGCCCGCGAAGCCGCTCTGAAACCGTATCCCGGAGTGTTCCCGACTCTCATCGAGCTCATCAAGCTCGGTATAAAGCTCGCTGTTGTTTCTGACGCGCCCTCAAGAGAAGCGTGGCTGCGGCTTTC
>CAIKZJ010000160.1 GCA_903831845.1 uncultured Ignavibacteriota bacterium | reverse complement strand
CTCCTTCAACCCGTCCGCAATCGCAATCGCGGGAAATATATGCCCGCCGGTTCCGCCGCCAGTCATCACGAATCTCATGCGGTCTCCGCCTTTTTTTCTTCGGGCATTTCCGCCTGCGCATCCCTGAAAGACGAAATGTTCAGAAGAACGCCGGCAGCCATCGCGTTCAGTATAAGAGCCGTTCCGCCGAAACTTACGAACGGTATCGGTACTCCCGTCGTCGGGAATATTCCGCTCGCGACCGACATGTTTACTATAGCGTATGATACAAGCAACGTCGTTATTCCGAATGCGAGATACCTTCCGAACGGGTCCTGCACCTTCTTAGCGGTCTTGTATCCGCGGTAAAGTATCATCGCGAACATCGCTACCACAAAGAGCGTGCCTATGAATCCGTATTCCTCGCCGACTATAGAGAAAATGAAATCTCCGTATGATTCGGGAAGGAAAAATTCCTTCTGTATCGAATTTCCTATTCCGACTCCGAATATCCCGCCGTTGCCGAGCCCTACGATCGCCTGTGACAACTGGTGCTGTGCCGTTCCGCTTGAGGAATATTCCGCGTAGTTTTCAAGACGCTCGCGTATGTATGACTTCGACAGTATGAAAAGAGCCGCCGCAGGAAGCAGTGATACGACGGTTATCGCGATGTGCTTTATCTTTATCTTCGATGTCAGCATCAGAAGTACTGTAGATCCGAATATTATAAGCGCAGTCGAAAAGTTCGGCTGAAGCGCCACAAGCCCGCATACAAGCAGAAGATACAGCAGTATCGGCAGATATCCCCTGTAAAGATTGTCAAGATATCCTTCCTTCCTCACAAGCAGCGTCGAAACATGTATTATTAAAGCGTACTTTGCCAGGTCCGAAGGCTGGAAACTAAGGAATCCGAGCGACAGCCACCTGTTCACGTTCTTTACCTGCGACGATGTGAACAGCACGACAGCAAGCAGTATTATTGCAACGAACACAAGCAGCTTGCTTAAGTCCTGCAGATACCTGTAATCGAACTTCGCGAAGAAGAAAAGCACTACGAAGGAAATCACTACCCTTATCAGATGCTGCTTGAATAGATAAGCGGCGTCGTTCCACTTCTGCAAAGCGTAATCCGAACTGGCGCTGTATACTATCGCAATGCTGAAAAATATCAGCAGCAGCACCGGCAGCAGTATGAAAATGTCTATTTTATTTCTGCCTGATTTCATTTTCCGTTCAGATTGTTTACTATTTCCTTGAATGCCTTTCCTCTGTGTTCGTAATTGTCAAACATGTCAAAACTCTTGTACCCGGGCGAGAAAAGCACAAAGTCGCCTTTCTTCGATTCCTTATAGGCCGCTTTTACGGCGTCTTCAAGCGTATCGTGCTTCTTAACTTTTATGTCCTTCGAATACCTGTCGTATATCGCATCCCTGCTCTCGCCTATCGCGCATATCATCTTAACCCGGCTTTTAATCAGCTCGTCCACTGTGCCGAAATTGTTCTCGCCTTTCTTTCCGCCCATTATAAGAATTATGTTCCCCTCGAAACTCTCAAGCGCCACATAAAGGGAATCGTAATTAGTCGCTTTGGAATCGTTGTAGTACTTAACGCCGTCAATTTCCCTTACAGGCTCAATCCTGTGCTCTACTCCCCTGAATGTCCTTAAAGTGTTCGCTATGGATTCGCTGTTTATTCCGAATCTCTTCGCCGCGAGTATCGCCGCCATCGAATTCATCACGTTATGCGAGCCTCTTATGAAAATGTCATTCGTGCTTATTATCTTTTCGTCCCTGCCTGCATCATAGAATATGCTTCCCGCCTTCAGGTATGCCCTGTTCTGTACTGAACCGCCGGGCTTAGTCAGAGAGGAAAACGCGCCCTTGATTCCCCTGAAATTATTTATGTTCTCCCTCAACAGTCCGTCGTCGTAGTTAACCACAAAAAGATCGTCGCTCGTCTGATTAAGGTTTATCCTGTATTTCGCTAACGCGTATTTTTCGAAAGAGCCGTGCCAGTCTATGTGGTCCTGCGTAATGTTAAGTATCATCGCCGCTTCCGGCCTGAATTCTGAAATGAACTCGAGCTGGAAACTGCTTACCTCAAGCACAACCACCGACTGGTTTGTCAGCTTCGGTATTATCTCTGAAAATGCCAGCCCTACGTTGCCGCATACGTGAACGTCTTTCCCCGCATCGCGGAATATCTGCCCGGTCAGCTCGGTTGTCGTCGTCTTGCCGTTGGTTCCTGTAATCGCTATTATCGGCGCGTCGCAAAACCTGTACGCTATTTCAATTTCACTTAATATCTTTATGCCTTTGTCGAATGCCTTGAGGAATATCTCCGAATCCGGCGGTATTCCCGGACTGGTCACGAAATATTCGGCGTCGAAGATCCTGTCAGTGTTGCCGCCGAGTTCGTACGGGATTTGAAGTTTTGCGAATTCCTCTTCGTTGAAGTAAAGTAGTTTGTTCTTTGGCGACGCATCGCTGAGAAATACATCGGCGCCGGAATTTTTCAGAAGTTTTGCCACGGCAAGCCCGCTGCGCCCCGCGCCGAGTACCGTGAACCTGATATTTTTTACGTCGTAATTCTTCATCTTACCTTATCTTGAATGTCGCCAGAGTCATTATTGCCAGCAGTACGGCGATTATGTAAAATCTTAATACTATCTTCGGCTCGGGTATGCCCTTCATTTCAAAATGATGATGAAGCGGCGCCATCAGAAACACCCTTCTTCCTTCGCCGTATTTCTTCTTAGTGTATTTGAAATAATATCTCTGTATCAGAACCGATACAGCTTCCGCGAAAAATATCCCGCCCAGAAGCGGCAGAAGGAATTCTTTCTTAACGAGAATGCTCAGCACTCCGACCGCTCCCCCCAGCGCCAGCGAACCAGTGTCGCCCATGAAAACCTGCGCCGGATATGAGTTGTACCAGAGGAAACCTATGGCCGCCCCCGCCACTGCAGTGCAGAAAATTACAAGCTCGCCGTTCCCTTTCAGATATATTATGTTTATGTACCGCGCCCATTCTATGTTTCCCGAGATGTAAGCGATTATCCCGAGCGTGAATATTACAATACCGACAGTACCGGTCGCCAGTCCGTCAAGCCCGTCGGTCAGATTTACTGCGTTAGATGTCGCCGTTATTATGAACACTATTATCGGAATGTAGAATATCGAAAAATCGAACTGGTAGTTCTTCAGGAACGGTATCGTAGTCATAGTGTTTATTCCCTTGAACTGCGGCGCAAGATAGATCACCAGACCGATTATTATACCTACCGTCACCTGTCCCATCAGCTTGTACTTCGCGAGAAGACCCTTCTTGTATTTCTTCACTACCTTGAGATAATCGTCAAGCAATCCTACAAGACCAAGAGTTATCGTCGCTACGAGAACAAGTATTATGTATATGTTCGTCAGGTCTGCCCATAACAGCACCGGAACAAGGCCCGACATCAGTATTATCAGCCCGCCCATCGTCGGCGTCCCCGCCTTCGACCAGTGAAAC
Organism: uncultured Ignavibacteriota bacterium; assembly: GCA_903831845.1. Classification (GTDB taxonomy): domain Bacteria; phylum Bacteroidota; class Ignavibacteria; order Tepidaquicellales; family Tepidaquicellaceae; genus CAIKZJ01. The sequence continues at coordinate 1,122 of CAIKZJ010000160.1, read as the reverse complement.
TTCGGACCGTCCTCTTTCTTCGCTTCACCTATCTGCTTTTTCTTCAGAATTTTCAGAACTTTCGGACCTACATAAAACGTGAGGAGTAATGCAGTGATAGCCGCAAGCGCCGACCTGAATGTCAGGTACTTGAATACGTTGAATCCCGGAGGATTGAACTTCGCGTTGATTAATTCGGCTAAATAATAAAGCATCTTGTGTCCCGGTTTAATTTTTGAAAATTTTAGCTACCGCTTCTTCCAGTTTCATACCCCTTGAACCCTTCACGTACAGCAAATCGCCCTTGCGGAGGTTCGACTTCACAAATTCCGCCAGGTCGTCTTTCGATTCGAAATAGAAATTATTCTTGAGTTTCTTCGCTCCTGTAAACGTCCGGAACGATTCCTTTCCGTATGTATAGAGAAAATCAAACTTCATTCCCGCTGCGAGCTTTCCGTTGTTAAGATGCTCCTTCGGCGCCGCATTTCCCATCTCGAGCATGTCAGCAAGTATTATGTGCTTCCTGCCCGCTGTCCTGTATTCCTTCATCGTCTCAAGCCCGAGCTTAACTGAATCGGGATTGCTGTTGTAAGCGTCGTTCACTACCAGAATCCCGTTCATTACTTCAACCTGCATCCTCTTTCCGCTGCCGTTGCTGAAATTCTTTAAAGCGTCGGATATGTCCTTGTGGCTTACGCCGAAATATATTCCGAGAGCGATAGCAGCCAGTCCGTTGTAAAAAGAATGCTTGCCGAACGTGTTCACGTATGTCCTGTACGTCTTTTCCCTGTACGTGTACGAAATAACAGGACGGAATTTCCTGTCGTAACCTTCCATCCTTCCCTTGACGTCAGCCGCGTACCTGTATGAATATGTAAAAGAATCTTCCTTTGCTTTCCTGCTGTATTTTCTTATGTAATCGTCGTCCGTGCCGTAGAAACAAACCGTTCCGTTTTTCCTTACCCAGTCGTAAACCTGAAATTCCTCTTTCGCAACACCAGTAAGGTTTTTAAAGAACTCCAGATGCTCCCTGCCGATGTTCGTAACAAGCGCAGCGTCGGGTTTCGCTATTCCGCACAGATACTCAAGCTCGTTGAAATGATTGCTTCCCGCTTCGAGCAGGCAGAAATCGTGTTTCGCGTT
>CAIKZJ010000159.1 GCA_903831845.1 uncultured Ignavibacteriota bacterium | reverse complement strand
TCGAACGCTCTTTTTCTTTAATAAGAGACGGCATAATTATTCCGAAGGAAGCCGCCGATGCCGGGAGCATAAATGCATGACTGAATGCACTTCTATAAATTTGAGTGTAATTGTTATCCATATAATTTTAGTAGAAATTATCCCATATTCCGAGCGTGCCTAATAACTCAGGCGTATTCTCTACGAAGTTTAAAACTTTGAGAAAATGGAAAAACAAAGACATTGCTAAGTTTACAATCATTATTCTTTTCTCAACAACCGGCCGGGGTTTGAAATATTCCCACATGAGCTTGTCAAACTCTTCCGCCGTGAATGAACCTTCGTAATCGCTCATATTATTCAAAATCCATAAATAGTTTAGAAATGTTGTTTTGCGTTTCTTTTTTCGATAGTATAACCGCCTTCTTCTTCGTAATCTCCTTCAGGCATTCGGCGTATTCAACAAGCAGATTCAATGCGCGGCTTTGCAGAACGAGCACATCATCATTTTCGCTGATATGGTTCGGATTGAATATTGCCGCCGTCTGCTGAAAACTCGCTTGCTCTTTTAACCCCCTGGCGGCCGCTTTCAAATATTCCAGATCCAACCATGCAATAGGACCATTTACCATCTTCATGTATATGGCCTGAACCTCAGATTCCATTTTTGTCAGTTTGCGTTCTTTCTTTTCCTCATCCATGTTTTTTCTTTTTAAGTGTTTGATTCTTTCCCGCGATGCCGGATTTATTAGGCTTCTTGTTTCCCGGCTTGCCTTTCATAGCCTTCCCCCGCTTTATTGCGTATTTGTTGTGAGCTTTTATATGGTCGAATATTCCCATGACGATTATACTTTTTTTAATAATTCTTCCAGATTCTCTTTTCTGCACAAAACAACAATCATTTGTGATAGTCTATCCTCGGGTTTTAGCATTCCGGGTATTGTTCTGCCGTTCGGCCCGAAGTTTACCAACATTGTTGCTCGGGCTTCATTTAATTCCTTCTTCACCGCTTCCATCCTTTCTTCCAGTTCTTTTACTTTATCCGATAGTGTTTCCGGCTCATCGGAAGGCAAAGGCTGCAGATGGCGGCGAATTGCCACCATTATACCGGCTTCAGGAAGATAATTTATTATCCCCGCCCGCGTTATTTTTCCGTCTTTTAATTCCTCGTCCATCAATTTATCCTCCAAATTAATTTTATCGCATCGCGGACATGCTGCGATACTTTTTTTGTTATTCCGGTCCGCCGTGTCAAGGCCTCCTGAGTCCATTTCTTTTCCTTCGGCTGAACCGCCTCATGCTTCAGTTCAATTTTCTTGCAGTACTCGATTATGTTCTCAGCATCCTTTTTGTTCATTCCAACGTTCTGTGCAACCCGTAGCATCTTTCTTTTTGTATCCGCGGCCGCCTTATCGAATACCGGCTTGTTTACCCGCGGATCTTCAACACGGATAAATACGCTCTTTCCCTGCCAGGTTTTCAACTCATCAAGCAAATCGAAGAAATTAAGCGTATCCATGTGCGTAATGGCCGCCTTCCGCGTATCCCATACCGCGAATCCGTTACTCTTCCCGGGGTCGATTCCGATTACATAATCAAATTCGCCGTATTTGATTAATTCCCCGTTCGAATTGGCGGATACAAGAGCCTGTAACGCTCTTCCCGTCCGCCCGCGGCGGAATATGTTTCTTCCGTACCTCATGTTTATGCTTTTAAGTTATAAATCGGTATAATCCGTTTGCGAATTATTGCCGTTTCTCTTATCGCATCCGCAATCTCCGTAATCGGCTTGTAAGCCATAGGAGATTCGTCAAGCGTGCTTTCATTTACCGAAGTGCTGAAAATTCCGACCATTGAATTTCTGTATTCTTCAATACTTATAAATTGCTTTGCTTTTCCCCGGCTGAGAATTCTTCCCGCTCCGTGCGGAGCCGAACAATTCCATTTCGGATTTCCGAGTCCTTCGCATATAAATGAACCGTCTCTCATATTCATTGGAATAATCAATTCTTCATTAGCATCCGCCGAGACTGCTCCTTTCCGTAATATCATTCTATCAGTATCGATGTAATTATGAACCGTATCGATTATTTTTTTTGAATGATACTCGCGTATATTCCCTTGATATACTTCTAAAATTATGCTCTCGATTTCCATAGCTATCATTACCCTGTTCCAGTGAGCCCATTCCTGAACAATCTTCATATCGTTTAAGTAATCATCTAATAAATTGCCGTAGCAATAGGCTAATTCCCGGGGCACGTATGGTATATCCTTTAACGCCTGCTGAATTTCTTTTTCGCGGCCGGCCGCCTTCAAATCCTGAATTAATTTTGTACGTGTCTTATCGTTTTTTTTCAGTTCTGTATATGCCGCCTCCTGATAGTGTTCGGCAACAACCTTCCCTAAATTACGGCTGCCTGTATGCACAACGATATAAACCATTCCGGATTCGTCAATATCCAGTTCAATAAAGTGATTTCCGCCGCCGAGCGTAGCTTCAGAACGCATCACGTAATCAAGATCTATTTTGCGTCTGATTCTAAGATTTTTTAAATATTCACTATCCGGAATTCTGCTCTTGGCCCCTATTCCCATATATTTCTCTTTCCTTACATTAAACCCGAGCGGAACCGCCTCGCGGATTCTATCGTCAATTTCTTTAAGTTTTCCGGAATAGTTAAACCTTCCGATCGGCGAACACAGAACCCCGCATCCGATATCTACGCCAACAAGGTTCGGGACCACCTTATCAGTAATTGTCATTGTGGTTCCTATAACGCATCCCTTGCCTGAATGTGCATCCGGCATTATTCTTATAGACTGCCCCTGAGCAAACTCCTGATTAAGCAGTTCAATTATTTGCCCGATCGCCGAACCTTCAAGAGAACCGGTAAAAACAATCGCTGAATTAAATTTTCCTTTTAATAAAATTTCGTTATCCAT
>CAIKZJ010000158.1 GCA_903831845.1 uncultured Ignavibacteriota bacterium | reverse complement strand
CCTTCAGGTTTCTCGAAGCCGCTGCGTTAAGGTCAAGCGAACTTACGAATGAAAGAACAACCGACTTTATGTTCTTGAATGCCGCTATGTCCTGATTAATGTTCGTTACGTTCGGGAAATAAGGATAATTTACTGATATCGGAATGCCGATCTGCGATTGTACCTGTACCGACGCGCACTGAAGGTCTCTTATTAAATTGTTTTCGATTACAAAGCCGTATGACGCCAGCATGTCGAATAAATTCGATTTGACCTGGTCGCCCATAATCATCTGCTGCTGGAAATTCGGAACGATCTTGTTCATGAGAAATGCCGCGTTGCCGCCTCTCATTATGAACTGGTCAACCTGGTACAGCTGCCAGTCGGGAAGGTCGCTCTTCGAACCTAGTACTATCAAAGCCGTTATGTCATCCTGTATAATCCTGTTCTTGCCAAGGTCAACGTTTATCAGTTCGTACTGCGAAGAGAGCATGCCGCTTATTGTCTGGAACTTGGTGTAATCGTATTCACCGTGCCCCTGAAGGAAACCGATCTTTTTCTTCTTCTCTGCGGATATTCTCTTTATTGTGCTCGTAAGGTCGTATTCAAGATTGCTGACCGTCTGTATCACCGGCAAAACTTCCTGCTTTCCTTCGTACAGCAGCACGAGACCAAGGTATGTCTTCTTGACTTCAAGCTTGTCGTTGTCTATAACCTGAACCTGTACCGGCTGTATCCCGTATTTCTGCGCTTCCTTCTGCAGTTCGCCGTTCTCGTCGTCGGCTATAGGATTGTAAAATTCATAATTGAGGTTACCCTTCGAATAAGAACGGTAATCGCTCAGCATGTCCTGAACCTGCCGCCTCAAAGTGTTATACGGCGCGGGAAGATTGTCGCTGAAAAACGCTTTTATTACAAGCTTGTCGCCGAGATTCCCGACTATGTCCTTGCTGACCGGGGAAAGCGTGTATGATTTGTTCTTCGTCAGATCGAACCTGGTAAATACCCTGCTTGAAATGACGTTGACCGCGACTATAATTCCTATTATTATAGCGAGTTTTATTAATGTATCCTTTTTTAAGTCTTTTTTATTCATCTCAAAATTGTTTTTAATTTACCACTTCCTGCTTTCCAGCGAAGTCTTGGTTAATAAAAGTAATATGCTGATTCCGCTCAGGTAATAAATAAGGTCCTTCGTATCAAGCACGCCCCTTGCTATGCTTCCGAAATGAAAATCGGAACTGATGTACTCGAGAGTCGAAACTATCGGCGCGGGCACGTAAATAAGTATCTTGTTCATCATGAACAGCGCGAATATAACCAGAAAACTGACTATGAACGCCACTACCTGGTTTTCAGTCAGCGATGATGCAAAAAGACCGATGCCGATGTAAATTCCCGACATCAGAACAAGCCCTATGTATGCGCTTATTATAGCCCCGAAATCCACGGGTCCGAGCGTCTTAAGGCTGATTACGTACACCACCGTCGGCACCAGCGTTAATGACGCGAGCGTCAGAGTCGAGAGGAATTTTCCGAGCACTATGTCGAAATCCGAAATCGGTTTCGTAAGAAGAAGCTCTATCGTTCCCGATTTCCTTTCTTCCGAAAATGTCCTCATCGATATTGCAGGAATGTAAAACAGAAGTATGAAAGGTATTATGTCGAATACGCTCCTCATAGTGATTACTCCCGCCACGAAAAGATTGCTCGTGAAAAACCAGCCCGTGATAATAAGAAAAACCACTATTATTATGTACGCCACGGGCGACGTGAAGTACGATTTTAATTCTCTTTTAAATATTGTTATACTGTTTTTCATATTTTTTCTCAGGTAGTTAATTTTCTGAATATGTCCTCGAGCGAGGTTTCTTCCTGATGAAGCTCAAGAAGCACCATGTCGAGTGAAACTATCTTCTTGAATATCTCTTCCCTTACGTCAATTCCCTTCGATGCCGTTATGTCGACCGTCCAGGAATTATCGTCGTCGGAAACTATCTTTACCTTATCAACGTTCTTTATCGTTTCCATCGTTGATATTATCTTGTCCCTTCCGTATTTCGGGTCTTTCTTTATTATAAGATGAATCCCGAGCTGGCCCTGGAAACTCTTCTGAAGGGAATCGGTCGTGCCGTCCGCAACTATCTCGCCGTTGTTGATGATGATAACCCTGTCGCAGGTGGCCTGAACTTCCTGAAGTATGTGCGTGGAAAGCATTAATGTCTTCTGCTTGCCCAGGTCCCTTATAAGTTTCCTTATTTCGATTATCTGGTTCGGGTCCAGACCGGAGGTCGGCTCGTCAAGAAGAAGTACGTCGGGATTGTGTATCATCGCCTGCGCGAGCCCGACTCTCTGCTTGTATCCCTTCGAGAGCTCTCCGATATCCTTGTGCTTTACGTCATCAAGACCGCATACCTTAATCATTTTTTTCACGGATTCGGGTATGCTTTCCTTCGGTACTGACTGCAGCTCCGCTGCGTAATAAAGATAATCCACGACGTTCATTTCCTGATATAACGGATTCTGCTCGGGAAGATATCCTATTTTTTTTCTGACCTCGATAGGATTTTCCTGAGCGTCAACGTCATTGACCAATATGCTGCCGTTGTTCGGTGTGAGGTAGGTCGTTATCATTTTCATCGTAGTTGATTTCCCGGCTCCGTTGGGCCCGAGAAATCCGACGATCTCGCCCGTTTTTACCTCGAAAGAAATATCTTTTACGGCCTG
>CAIKZJ010000157.1 GCA_903831845.1 uncultured Ignavibacteriota bacterium | reverse complement strand
ATATCAAAAATCGCTATGTAAATCAAACAATTTATTAATATACAAATTTATGCAAATTAATTTTCAAAATACCGAGAAAAAAATATCTCCTGTCCGGGGTTATCCGTGTATTTTCAGTTGGGTAGACAATGAAGTTATTATCTCAAGCAGACAATGAAGTAATTATAGTAAGGGGCCGGATGAAATTCCGGCCCCTCGTAATTTTAAAATGCGGAAATGATTCCCAGTGAAAATTTTGAAGTCTTAGTATCTTTTATATACGTATATTCCCCTATTAGTCTGACGTTACGGGCCAGAAGATAATTCAGGCCCGCGGTATAGCTTCTGTAATTAAGGTCTTTCAGGTCGGAGTCCACATGATTATAAAGCAGAGAACCGGTAATCCTGCTTTTATCGCCTTCAGGAGAAACGAGCAGTTCTATGAAGCCGCCCTGAGTTTTTGTTCTTGCACCCGGCCTGTTCATGAGCATTTCAGGATTCGCGTCGCTCCTGTAAACATACTGGGCGTTCAGTTCGATCTTATCGCTGCCAAGAGTCAGGTCAGCGCCTGCCATGTAAAGTTCGTTAGAAACTGAATCGGGCTGTTCTTTGCCGTAATAACCGAATCCTCCAACGCGCAGATATGGAGTTATTTCCTGTGAAGCCCGAAGCAGAAAATTCTTATGCTTATCCACATCGAAGACGTCTTTAGTGTCGATGCCGCTTCCGTTTATAACCTCAAGCGTGAGGTCGGTTTTTGTAGGCGCGCCGTAAGTGAACATCAGTCCCCTGTCATATTTCAGGTTTGCGAACGAACGGCCGGGCGTCACGGAATAGATCTTATAATCCTCAAGTTCTGTCCTTAGTTCTCTTTTAAAAAGCGGGTCAGAGACCTGGAACTGTCCGCCATAAAGGTCGAGGTCAATCTTATCGGAAAGGACATTATTGAACATAATGAACGCGTCTTCGATGCCGGCAACGCTTCCTCTTTCACTGAAGAAGAAATAGAAGTAATAGGAAATATCCTTGTATATGTTTCCTCCGGACATGAGTTTAAGTATATAAGGCGCTCTGAAATCGGGGTTAACATCCCTGCCGTTTTCGTACTGTCCGAAAAGTTCAAACCGAAGTGCGAACGGAACTTCTCTCATCAGTCTGAGAAGGTCGTCGCCCGTGTTTTTATAGAAACGCGCAGGCTCTTTATCCGGAATCTGGAATCCGTTCGCTGCGAATTCCTCCCCGAACGGTTTCAGTTTCGGGAAGGGAGAGTGACACACGTTACAGGACATATTATACTTTCTCGCGAAAGCGGGTATTCCTTCGGCTTTATTTAAGGAGACAATGATCAGAACAGTTAATATCAGAAGTGCCAATATTTTTTTCATTTCTTTATCCTCTTTTTAATTTTAGTCATCTACAACTTCGATGAAAGTCTGATGATTATTTACTTCAATGATTTCGGCTTCATCTTTCGGAACACCCAGGAACTCCGCAACGGGCGAAGGGAGTTTCTGGTAATTGAGCACTGCTTTAACAGTCATAGGGCCGATTGCAACATCATCCGGCAAAACCCAAGTAAACGTTTCCGTTTTAGCTTCGCGAGGACCTATCCTGTAATCCGGTCCGAAGGAGGCGGTATTCCACTGCTGTATCGTCATTCTGCCCTGCGGATCGAGATAAGGCATTCTGAAAATACGGTCGCCGAACGGAATACCGTCGCGCTGAATGCCCTTAAAATCTTTCAATCCCAGAGGCACATCCATATCCTGATATGCCAGGACATCAGCGGCGATAGTATATTCCTCACCGGGGAATCCTTTTTTATCGACAACGAGGTGGTATTCTTTTCCTTTGGAGTCAACCGCTGTGACATGCAGCCACAACATACGTTCTTCGGCCGAACCCGTCGGGAATTTATGACCGGTTTTCTGATTAAACAGCACCACGGTGAATTTTGCCTGTTCGCCGGGGGCTGCATCAGGCATTTCCGGATGAATCCTGAGCTCGATCGTGCCTCTTACTTTACCGGGGTCATGGGCTCCGTGAAAGAGGTGCTGGGCAACGTCTTCATGATGTTCACCCATAGCAGAACTCACACCGGGGGAACGGGGCATATGGCAGTTCTGGCACTGCACGCCTTCTTTTGAGTATGGACCGTCTTTCCACTCCAGATGTGTTGCCTTTACCCATGCGCCGAAGGGAGACTTTTCATTATGGCAGGTACCGCAGAATTCCGCTTTCGACAAAAGCGGATTGTTTGATGTCTCATGCGCAGGTGAATTTGCCTCTTTCCTGTTGCCGTATTTAATATTTCCCGGATTTGAGATGAAATTAAAATTATAGGGAATATCACCGGCAAATCCCGTTACGGTGTGGCATACGTCACAGGAAACGGATTCGTTAGCCCTGGAATTAAAAGACGGTTTCGGAGGAGGAACATCGCCCGACATAAAAGAAACCGGTGCATGGCAACCGTTGCATCCTGCCTTTACTCCGGCCACTTTAGTTTCTTTTTCCGCATGAGGAACAGCAAGTTTGAAATATTCTATCTCATCCCATTCATGCGTATAGCATTTTGACATCATCATCTGTTTCCATTGAGCATAGAAATCAACATGACATGAGGACCCGCATTCATCCGGCTTCTGGAAATTTTCGTATTTAAAAATTCCTTTAGCGTCGTCGCCGCCTTTTGTATTCTGGGAAATAACGAGAATGGGGTTCATCAAAAACAGCAGCAGAAAGATTTTTTTCATTTTCGCTCCTTTTTGAGGTTAGAAGAAATCTAAAAAAAAATTTAATTAATTTTCACTCAAAAAATACTGAACATTATGGGTTAAAGAAGCGGGATTCCGGGCTGCGGAATTTATGGAGCAAATGCGGTATTGAAATCAGACATTGAAAGCAATAAAAAGTCCCAGGAAGATAGAAATAATCCAGAGAACAATTCCATGAGCTATGCTTTTGAATCCCACTTTTTTTATCGTGTTTATATTTATGGCGTAACCGACCATAAAAAGCGCGGGCGACATCAGTATTTTACCGAGTTTGGCAATATCCGTGTAAAACGGAAACGGAATGAAGGTGGCGATTAATGAAGCAACAAGAAACAGAGCTATGAAATATGGGAATTTCGATTTTGATTGCGATTTGTTAACGACTTTATAAAAAACCGTTAGCGGTATTATCCAGAGCGTGCGAGTAAGTTTCAATATCGTAGCGGTAGCGAGCGAAACTTCGTTGACGGAAGCAGCCCCTACGACGGAGCTGGTATCGTGAATACTAAGAGCGCACCATATGCCGTACACATCGGGCGATATTTGAATAAGCTGAAAGAGAAGCGGAAAAAGGAAAAGAGCCGCGGCATTAAGAATAAAAACAACACCTGTCGAGACGGCAATTTCATCGTCATTCGCGTCTATGACTCCGGATACAGCCGCAATTGCACTGCCTCCGCAGATGCTCGTACCTACATTAATAAGCGAAGAAAGTTTCTTATCGAGTCCCAATGCTTTGCCGATAAGCATACCCGCCGTCATCAGCACGAGAATGCCCGCAGCGGTCTGTAATATTCCCCTAGAACCTACTGTCATCACCTGGCCGAAATTAAGACCGAAACCAAGAAGTATTATTGCAGCTTCAAGCGTGTATTTTCTGTAGGAACCGAGTTTTCCGGGAAGGAAAAAGAGTTTTGTCATTCCAAAAATTATACCTGCAAGCAGAGCCCATACGGGAGAAATAAACAGAGTAGCCGCAGTGAAGACATAAAACAGGAATTGATTTTTAAGTACAGCTTTCATAATAGAAACAAAAAACCCTGTATTTAATACAGGGTAGAAGTGGAGATTAGGGGAGTCGAACCCCTGACCTTTTGAATGCCATTCAAACGCTCTACCAGCTGAGCTAAATCCCCCGGATATTTATAAATTTACTTATTTAACCGCCGAAATACAATTCGAAAAGAGATGATACGTGAATAAACCGGCAGTAAAAAACAAGAATTAGAAATTACTTTCAGCAGGCTTCTGAAACCAGGCTTTTTACAAGATTAAGAAGATCGCTAACCGCAAAAGGTTTTGAAAGATAGTGGCTGCATCCGCCCTGAAGGAATTCCTCTTTATCTCCTGACATTGCGAAAGCGGTGAGAGCTACTATCGGAGTATTTTCATATCCCGGCATAACTCTAATAATACCGGCCGCTTTAAGTCCGCCCATGCCTGGAAGTCCTATATCCATCAGGATAACATCGAATTTCTTTTTACCCGCATATTCAATCGCATCCTCGCCTGTTTCTACGAGATCTATTTCGCAGCAGCCTTTCAGGACCTGTGTTGTAACCATTGCCGAAAACTCGTCGTCCTCGACAAGGAGCACTTTAATTAACTGTTCCATTGCATAATAATAAACCAAAATCCCAAAATTTTCAACTTAATTATCTGTTCTCCCGGAGGACGGAAATATCACAGAAAAAGCACTTCCGACATTAAGTTCGCTCTCTACTTTTATTTCTCCTCCCATTTTTTCAATAAATTTTCTGGTTATTGACAGACCAAGTCCCGTACCTTCCGATTTTCTGCCCCAGCCTTCGCTTACCTGCCTGAACGGTTCAAATATCAGATCAAGCATGTCGGCCGGGATTCCGATTCCGGTATCGGCAATATTAAACACGGCATTGCCCGATACTTTATCGGTTTTAAGGCTTATTTTAACGCCGCCATCTTTCGTAAATTTTATTGCATTTTTAATGAGGTTTGATACTGCCTGCCTGTATAACTTTTCATCCACATTTGCATATACGTCGCGCGCAATCTCCGTCCGGAAATACAGATTTTGTTCTTCGGCGGAGTGTCTGAACAGTTCGGCCGTTTCCGAAACAAGTTCTGACAAATTGCATTTCCTGGATTTTATTTCAAGCTTATCGGCCTCAATCTTCGACACATCAAGAATCATATTAAGAGTATCGAGCAGCCTTTCGCCTGCACCCCGGATCACTCCTGCCATTTTTTTATGTTCGGGATCGTTTAAGGATGACTGAAGCAACTCGGCAAACCCCAGGATACCGGTCATGGGTGTTCGAAGTTCGTGGCTCATAGTAGAGAAGAAAGACGCTTTCACCCTGTTCATTTCTTCCGCCTTATCCTTAGCTATCTCAAGAGCTTCTTCCATTTTCTTCCGTTCGGTGATATCTACTATAAGCCCTTCCAGAGATGTCAGTTCGCCTTTATCAGAAAAAACCCCGCTTCCTTTTTCCCACACCCATTTGACATCACGGTTTTTAGTAACAATCCTGTATTGGAGTTCATAGCTTCTTATTTCACCCAGGGCCTCCTGTATTACATCCCAAACCATATTTCTATCGTCTTCAAGTATCAGGTCTGAATATGAGAGTTTTTTGTTGCCGATAAGTTCATCAGGCAAATAACCCGTCATTTCAAAGCACCCCTCGCTTAGATATTCCATCGTCCAGTCTTTATCGTTCTTACATCTGTATACTATTCCGGGAACGTTACCTATAAGAGTTCTGATTCTTCTTTCATTTTCGAGAATTATATTTTCTGCAATCTTTCTATCTGTGACATCCTGATTCCAGCCTATCATTTTAACAGGTTTCCCGTTGTCGTCCCTGATTATATCAGCAACAGCTTTCATAATCCTGACTGTTCCGTCTCTTCTGATAATCTTATATTCGATATTATAGAGGCATTTGCCGGCAAGTGAATCAGAAATGATCTTGTAGATTCTTTCTCTGTCATCGGGATGAACAATTTTTTCTATATAATTTTCCATCACCGATTCTCTGGGAATCGAAGGATCAGCATCAAGAAGCGCGAACAGATTTTCGGACCAGGCAGCGGTATTATTTACAACATCGTATTCCCAGCTTCCAATCTGCGCCATCTTTTGCGCGAGCGATAAATTCTCCTCGCTTTTTCTTAATTTATCTTCTGAAATTTTCTTTTCGGTAACATCGATTCCGAGGCTTACGCTTGCCGTTACTTCTCCTGCGGCATTATTCACAATTGTGTTTGCCCAGGTAACCTGTCTTCTGTCACCTTTTCTTGTTAAAATGACATTTTCGTATTTCGGGAAAAGCCGCCCTATTACAATTCTGGAGATAAAAGATTCCCTCGTAGCGCTGCGAACCTCCTCCGGAATAAAGATATCAAACCAGTTCTTGCCGAGAATTTCATCGCGCTTCCAGCCTGTAAGGTTCAGCAGGAAATCATTGCAGAAAATAATATTCCCTTCTTTATCAACGGAAACCGCTATCATATCTATATTCTCCAGAATATCCCTGAATTTAGACTCCGATTCCTCCAACATCTTTTGAGCGCGTTTGATTTCGGTGATATCAATCATCGAATTAAGAAGGCAGTCTTTACCTCCTATTTTTCTCTTAATTGACGAAATAACAGTGTTCAGTATTTCACCCGATTTCTTTACGAAATTGCATTCCCTGCTAACCACATAACCCTTTTCCATCACTTCAGACACATAATTATCCCTTTCATTAAAATCCTCAAAAATGTTCAGTTCTATTGAAGACTTGCCGATAACTTCATCCCTTGTATAACCGAAATAGGTAAGCATTGTATCATTTACATCTACGTACAATGGAGGATTGATATAAGTAATCGCCAGCGCTACGGGACTGTTTTTGAAGGCATTTGAAAACTTTGATTCGGATTCAACGAGCGCCTGTTCAATGAGTTTTTTATCCGTTATGTCAAGGTTAACTCCAATCGTTTTCAAAGGACGACCGTTTTCATCTCTGACTACGATGCCATAAGCGGCTACGTATCTAATCTCTCCGTCCGGACGAAGGACCCGGAATTCCGTCTTAAAGTCCTTGAGATTTTTCAGTGCGTCATTTGTAAGTTCAAGAACATTTTCTCTGTCATCAGGATGAATCCCTCCGTACCATATTTCAAAAGCCTCGTTAAGCGGCGCCTTCTTAAGGCCGTAGAGTTCGTACATTCTGTCATCCCATTCCGCTTTATTGTTAATAATATCCCATTCCCATACGGAGAATTTAGCTGCTTCGGAAGCGAGATTGTACCTGTTAATCATATTTTGCATGAGCTCTTTATCTCTTTTCGATTTCGAAATATCCCTGAGGATAACAAGCGTGCATTTTTTCCCGCCGAGATAATAAGTAGCCACGCTCACCTCAAGGTCGAATACCGAACCGTCCTTCCTCAGTCCTTTTGTTTCATATGTTTCTTCTGAATAGTCGCCGCCAGCCCTTTTTGAAATTTTATTGAATACAAATTCCTTCTGTTCGGGGGCGATTGTATCAAGGACAGGCGTTCCGAGAACCTCACTGTGCTTTCTGAAGCCAAAAAGCTTAAGGAACGGTTTATTTACGAACAAATGCAACCCCTTGGATGATACGCTGATAGCATCAGAGGAGTTTTCGAACATAGCGCGAAATGCTTTTTCGCTTTCTTTAAGCGAAATCTCTTTTTGTTTCAGTTCCGTAATATCGGTAACGAAACCCTCGAGCTCGGGCATACCTGAAATCGGATTAAGGAAATACCTGAAATTTGTCATTCCGTTAATTACAGTTCCGTCCTTGCGTATGTAGTCTATTTCAACAGTCAACCAGTCCTTATTTTTTCTGACTCTTTGTATAATATTTTTTCTTAAATCGGGGAAAGCGTAAATAGCTTTTGCAATTCCCAGCCGGTCAATTTTTTTTATGAGCTCATTTTTACCCGAATATCCAAGCATCTTATAGAATCCGGGATTCAAATCGAGTATTTTTCCTTCGGGCGTTGAATTGAATATCCCGATCGGGGCGTTTTCGAAAAGGCTTCTGTATCTTTCTTCATTCCTCTTTATAAGGAGTTCGGCAATTTTTTTATCCGTTATATCCGTAAAACTGGCGTATATTTTTTCTACTTTTTTCTTTCTTTCATCCAGTATCGGTTTAGCATGGCAGTTAAGCCACATGAGGTTGCCGTTTTTTCGAAGTATCCTGAATTCGAAAGATGCTTCCCTGCCTTTAAGAATTTTACCGAGGTGATCTAACGGGATTTTCTTGTCTTCAGGGAAAATTGAATTCCTGTATTTATCCTCTTTCAGATTATAACCGGTAATTCTTTCAACAGAATCCGTCATCCATTCAGCCTGCAGGGTCCGTTTGTTGACCTTAAAGCTTACGGCGAAATCCGAAGTGATTCCGGAGAGAATCCTGAATCTTTCTTCGGAATCTTTCAAGGAATCTTCTGTTTTCTTTTTTTCCGAAATATCCGTGAACGAACTAATAATACATACGGGTTTGCCGTTGCCTGAAAACACGGCGTTTGCGGATATCTGAATATCGATCGACGAGCCGTCCTTTTTTCTTGCGAGACCTTCGCCTGAAAAGGGCATTCCAGACAGCAGTTTGTTGTAAATTGAACGCGCTCTTTTCCCAATTTCTGCAAAAGCCGTGAAATGTCTTCCGGATATTTCGGAAAAGCCCGAATATCCCCACATCTTAAGGAATGCTTTATTGGCATAGAACAATCTTCCGCCCGGAGTTGCAAGTGTCATCGCGTTGATTGCCGAATCCATCGCTATATTTCTGATAAGGAGCTCCTCTTCGGCGTTTCTTTTAGCCGTAACATCCCTTACTACGCCCTGTACGGCAGGTCTGCCTTTATACTCAATGAGCATTGCAGATATTTCCGCCCGTATTATGTTTCCTTTTAATGTTATGAGCGGTATTTCCTCAAGCGGCAGGACTTTGAGCTTTGCCACTTTTTTAAGCCTGTTTACTACCATCTCCCGATAATCGGGATGAACAATGTCAATTACGCTTTTTCCTATCAGTTCTTTGGCGGATTTCGCCTCAAACATTTTTACTGTAGCTTTGTTTACATATACGAACTTTCCATCAACGTGCACACCGATTGAATCACGCGACAGATTTATCAATTCTCTGTAATTCCGGTCTCCCTCCCTGTGTTCCTTTTCGACGTTTTTATTGCGCAGCTTTATATCATTAAGGTTAATAGTCAATTCAGCAAAATCCGTCAGGATTTTAGCGTATCTCTCAAGATACTTTATGCCGCAAACCGGAAGTTTTCGTATTTCATCAAGGAATGCTTTATCGTCGATACCGGATTTTTTCGTCTTTGCAGAGAAATATCCGTAATCATTTTTTTTCAGAAAGAAAGGACTGGTAAGGAAACAAAGATTTACGCCGGCCGGAGATTTAACGGGAATAAGGCATTGACAATAACCCGGCTTATGTTTAAACAGGAATATTCTTTTCGATAGTCTTCCCTCTTTTGAATAAGCCCTGAAGATATTCTGTATTTCAGTTTTAGCAGGTGAATTTGCAGAAAAATATTTACTCTTAATAACAGCAGACGGGAGGTCTATTATTTTTCCGCCTTCCGTATCAAACAAACCGGAAGCTACCGAATGGACTTCATTAAAACTCTTCAGGAATTTTTTTAAATGAGCGTAAGTCCCTTTGACCCTGTAACTTTTCATTGATATATTATGGATTATTAAGTCCTCTTACGAACATCAGAGCGCGAACCCACGGCAGAATAATACAGTTAAGAAAAATAAATATATATTATATATCTATTTATGAAGATGATTAAATCTATACAATGCTTTTAATACTTTCAAGTTTATTCTGTGTGTAACAAAAAAAAGTTTGCGGGATTATTTAAATTTTTAATATAACTGAATAAATGTGCTTTAATTTTCACTGCTAATTTTTTAAATTTAGCAATACCTCATTTTAATAAAACTGTAATAATTGTAAAAAACATTAAAAAACATTTTATGTCAAATCTAACAGTTACAACTTTCTTTTCCCGGTGGCTCGAAGTCCTTTTTAATTACAGAAAACACACAGGCAGCTGGGCCTGGATTCTGCACAGGATAACGGGACTTGGGCTCACGCTTTACATCATGGTTCACATTATTGCTCTGACGGGCCTGCTGAAGGGCGAAGCGGCTTTCAACGAAGAGATGGCTATGTTCAAATCACCCGTCTTTCTTTTCGGAGAATGGCTACTCGGCGCGCTTGTGATGTTTCACTCACTTAACGGCGTAAGAATCGCGCTCGTGGACTTCGGAAACGGGGCGCGGTATCACAAACAGATACTCGCTTTTGTTTACGTCCTCGGCGTGCTTATGGTTGCCGGCATGGCTTACCTTATTTTCCTTCATTAATTTAAATTAAAGAAAATCAATAATGAGAACATACAAATTTTTCGGCTCAAGAAATTCCGGCGCCAAAAACTGGTACATGCAGAGGATATCGGGAATTATACTCGTTATCGTTCTTATCGGACATTACGTGCTGATGCATGCCACCCCGGATGCTGGCCACACATACAAGGCTGTGCTTGAAAGAATGCACTCGCCTTTCTGGAAAGGCATTGACCTGACGTTCGTCACTCTCGGCCTGTGGCACGGACTGAACGGCACATGGAACGTTTTCCGTGATTACACACTGAAACCCTGGCTGAGCAATTTAATTCAGATACTTCTTATACTGCTGGGCCTGACATTCTGGTTCATCGGACTGAACACGATATTATCGTTCTGATAAAGTGCGATTATACAGAAGTATTACTGACACAGAAAATAAAATTAAATAATTATAATTAAATAAGATGATACACAAACATGATTTAATAATTGTCGGAGCAGGGCTTGCAGGACTCAGGGCGGCAGTAGAGACCTCGCAGTACGCTGATGTCGGCGTTATATCAAAACTATTCCCGACACGTTCGCATTCAGGCGCGGCTCAGGGAGGTATCGCAGCGGCACTCGGAAATGAAGAGCACGATACCGTCGAATGGCACGTATTCGACTCGGTAAAAGGAAGCGATTATCTGGGCGACCAGGACGCCATCGAAATGATGTGCGGCGAGGCCCCGGACGCTAT
>CAIKZJ010000156.1 GCA_903831845.1 uncultured Ignavibacteriota bacterium | reverse complement strand
TGTCTTTGGTCAGTGTCATCGTATTAAGGCTTCCCGATATCTGTCTGAAATGCAGAGTATCGTTAAACGAATACCAGTAATGGGAAATTGTATTGTCGCCGTCCGGGTCGGTACCTATCCATTTCAGCGTAACAACCGGGAAGATCGTATCCGGCACTGTAATAGAAGGGTCGAAGACCATAGAAGGCGCGCTGTTCACGACCGGATAGAGGTTAGTCGCAGGTGTCGGGTCAACATTGCCTTTATCGTCGACTGCCGCAACCCACATCCTGAACAGGCTGTCCTGTCCGTTGATAGTGAAATAGAAAGTGCTGTCGTTCTGAGTCGTGTAACCCCAGTTCAAGGAGTCAAATGAAATCCTGTAGCCTACGACAAGGCCTGCCGGGCTGTCGCCCCACCAGGAAATCTTCTTGACTGTTTTACCGGGCGCAACCGTATCGCCCGGCATCGAGAAGACCGAGAGATAGGTATTCGGCGGTATATTTTCTTTTATAACTGTGACAGGGTCGCTGCACGAAGAAATATATGCAAAGCCTATCAGAGCCACAAATAACGCGGTAAAATATTTCATCATCTTATAAAGATATAAATTCGTTATGCAACATAACCGGAGCGCACTTTTAATGCGCCGGTTCATTAATATTTCCTTAAAATAATCCGCGGCAGAATAATCTGCCGCGGAAATAAAAAATTATTTAATCAAGAGCATTTTCTTTGTATCGGAGAATCTCGCGCCTGATCTGCCGTCGGCTATCATACGCACGAAATACACGCCGCTTGCGAGGTCTGAACCGTTGAAATCGATCATGAAAGTTCCGATGTTCATATTTTCGCTTACGAGCGTTCTGACTTCCCTGCCGATAAGGTCATACACTTTAATTGATACCTTCGAGTATTCAGGCAGAGTGAAGCTTATCCTCGTCACGGGGTTAAACGGATTCGGATAGTTCTGGCTAAGTTTGAAAGTATTGCTGACTTCGCCCGATATAGGCCTGATACCGACCGGAGTAACCGTTCCGAAATCGGAATTGGTTCTCGGGCAGATCTTGTAATTCGAGTAAGCATAATAGAGTACGCCCTGCACGTATGATATTGAGTCATACTTAGTAAGGAGCGTTTTACCCGATGTTACGCCGTCCCAGTTGTTTGTAAACGTATGATTCGCGCCGGGGAGCATCACTCTTGCTTCCACGTTCGAATTATCGATTACGAGGAACTCACCGAAGTTTCTTCTGAAAGTCGTATCGATAAGCGGATCCCTCGTCGTGCATGCCGTGCCTCTGCTCGCGTTGACGCATGTAATCCAAACGGGTGTATTAAGTTTTACGAGTACGCTTTCCCATTTCTTAATGGTAAGATCGCCGCCGAGTTTATTGTTGGCAAGAACCGAAGCCGACAGTATTTCGGGTGCCGGAAGCGGATTACCCGAAGAAAGGACCTGTACATCGGTCGGTGATGAAGTAACAATCGTGTTCACGCCGAAACTGTATGTAACGGTACCTCTGATTCTGACCTTCTGACCTTTCTGGAGGAGGTCAGTCGGAGGACCGCTGACCCAGATACCGCTGAACGGACCGGTGCCGTTCTGAATAATAACTCTTGCCGGCGCGCTTACAGTACCGCCCAGACATGTCTGGCATGTATAGTTTTTAAAATCAGTAGTATCGGCAGTAACGATACCTTCGACGCCTCTTACGATAGCGTTTTCATAACCTGAATGTCCGCCGTTGTTAACGCAGTACTGGACTTCCTGAACGGAAAGCGAATCGCTTGCTTTAACTACGTAGAAAAGTTTTGAAACTGACGTATCTGCCGGAAGCAGTCTTGTAAGGCCTGCTGAATTCGACGCGCTGAAATAATACTCAACGAGATTATTAAGAGCCGTCGGAGGCAGTTTTGCCGCATAGATATTGCCTGCAAGGTTCGGCATAGCTTTGGCGGTGAAAGAACCGCCGTTGATTCTGTAATTCACGTTAACGCCTGTGATAGAAGTCGTGCTCTGCACAGTGACCGAAACCTGAACGCTGTCCGCCGGAGTCGGCACGCCCGGAGTTTTGGTCGGGCTTGAAAGCTGCGGAGGCACGCCGCCGAGACTAAGGTCGTTCGGATAAATCGGAACGAGAACGTAAGGCAGCTGATTGCCGAGAACGCCTTCGTTATTGCAATTGATAATAACGCCTTTAATGTAATTGACAATCGTTCCCTGAGCCGGAACAGACCAAGGTCTCAAGGTATCTCCCGGGGGAGAAGGCGATGTCGAGAAGAAGTTGGAATAATCTCTTACGTATAATTTATTACCGTTGCCGTCTACGATACTGAACGGCTGTCTGTTAACGAGACCTGGGCCTACGGTAACATTTCTGATTTCAACATACATTCCTTCGTATTTTTCACCGCCGACATAATTAATCGAGCCGCCCGGATTGGGATAATCGCCTATTGCAAAATCCGTGATGTTCACGAGTTTGGGCGCCGGCCTGCTGCCGCCGAGAGAATTTATTGTAATCGTAGCCGAAGTATCGAGCGCGATCTGCGTAAGATAGCCGGATTTCGTCCTGTCGAGTCCTGTTACCGAAGTCGACCAGAATTCCTGCACGATACCTTTAACGGTAATTATGTTTCCCGTATCAACGTTCTGGATAAAAGTATTGGTATATCTTGTTGCCTGTCTTATTACTATGCCGCCGTAAACGCTGTTTGACGTATCCTGCGCATAGCAGGTCCAGCTGTTAGTGCCTCTCAAGAGAGTATGGAAGGCGCCGTTAACATAGACCTGAGGAGGAGCAACAACTCTGCAAGTAAACTGCACGGAGTCGCCGTTTCTGGGAGACCAGTCCTTGCCTACCACGAGGGAGTCGTTAGACACGGTCTGAATCTGCATAAGCGTGACGCTATGCCACGTCATTATACTCGCGACTATTAAAGTTGCAACCGCGAATATAACGATTAATGCCGATAATTTTACTTTCTTCATAAAAAGTGATTTTAGTTGTTTTGAATATTATTTTACTATTAAGAATTTTCCTTTTTTAATCTCGCCGGTATTTTTGTCTTTTACAGTAAAGAAGTAAAGGCCCGTAGCGACTGCCTGATTGTCTTTAGTAATAAGGTCCCATGCGTGCTCACCGCCGGCAAATTTCTGCGTACCGTCGGAATAAGTCTTGAACCATTTAATATCGTTGCCGTTATACGTGGCGGCGTCATGATCGAGTTTGATGACGAGGTCTCCTGAAAGAGTCCAGATAGAAATATCGCATTTTGACGGCAGGTTATAGAAATAAATTTTCCGCAGAACTTCTTTCTGCACGCCGGTGCCGTCCCAGACAGCGCTGCCGTAGTAAGGATTCGGATAGACGCCGACTTCCGCGCCGGAGTTATCCTTAGCCGTAGTTCCCACTATAATTCTTTTTACGTTGGCGAGTTCGCTGCTTTCGAGAGATTCGAGTCCCTGTGAAGGATCGCCTTTATCGTAAGCTGTTACCGAATAAATATACTGGAAGCCGTTAAGCTGATTAGGGAATTCGAACCTGTACCAGTACTTATTAGTGTCTCCAGGAAAAGTTTTCGGGTCCGTATCGCTGTATTTCACGAACCTGAAACCAGTATTGTTGAAATAGTTGTTGCAGCATGAATCAAAATCTCCGACTACTTTAAGAGCGGTCATAAGGTCGAGGTTGGAAGTAAGGTCGGCACCCGCATTAGTCCTGTAAATCCTGTATCCTTCAAAATCCTTCTTGCCGGAAATCGGGTCAACTGAATTTTCAGCATTATTCGACCACCATACGGTGACTTTCTGATCATCTATTTCGGTCCTTGTAAGAGGAATATCCGGAGGCGAAGGGAGTTTATAACCGTTGTCATAAGATCTCTGCGCCCAGCCGGCGTTCTTATAAAGGTTCTGTCTCTGGAATTCCGTATCATACTTAGCGGGGTCCGTGCCGTTTTTCTTGGCCGCAACCACCGTAAACACGGCATTAAGAGTATCGATCTGATATCTCAACGAGAAAGAAGTGCCGTCAGTTTTTCTGAAAGGGCCGTAAGAAAGAAGCGACACCCTGTTTGACGGAGTAAGTCTAAGGTAGTTAATCCTGTTAGTATCGATAACGACGCCCGTCGCGAGGAACCCTTTAAGTTTGCTGTACTTTGCCGGGTCGTCGATAGGCATGAAATAGATCGGGTCAACGCCCTTGTAATTCCAGATAGTAAATCTTGAGCGGAGTGTTTCGGAGCTGTATCTGGGAGAAACTCCGAGCAGTTTAACGCCTATATAATTATCGGTAAACCCGGGGTCTCCGTTGTTATCGTAAGTGTATTCCATTCTCAAAGAATCGACGTAACCGGTACATCCTTTAGAGAAAAATGATGTTCCCGGATTACAGCCGTTAGTAATATTGAGATTGCGGACCACGCAGTCTTTCCAGAGTCCGACATAGATGCTGTCGATGGGCGAAGTATCTCCGTTATAGCCTACATTGACAATCTTATAATTAAGTATAACGAATGAATTTGCGAAGTTAAGGTTATACGTATAAGATTCGAGAAGGACCTTAATACCCATCGGGATATGGTTAATCATGCCGGTCGTGTTCGTATCCGAAAACTCGCAGACGAAATCCTGATGAGACACGGCTTTCGGGTCATAATACGGAGACGTTATAAGCGAAGATCTTTCGGTAATAACCGAACCCGGAGCATTTGTAAACTCAAATCCTTCGACTTTATTCGCGTTCGCGACATCGACCGCGCCCGTAGTAACGTGAACCTGTGAGTTTTTCAGACCGCCTACCCAGAGGCCGCCGAGCCAGAGGTTTTCGATACCCGAGCCCGCAGGGTACATGCAGGAAGGCTGCGTACCGCAGTAGCCTTTGCCGATAGTACCGTAATTTGTCACGGTCATCTGGATATTCCCGACATTGGTGTACTTATTATTGACGTCATCCTGGATGTCATTGGGTCTTGTCTGGAGAGTTTCGAGGCTTATTAAAACAATAGAACCTGTAATAAATAAAAATAAAAAGGCGATAAATATCCTTCTTATGCTTTTTGTAGGCATAATTATAGTAGTATTAATTTTCTATTCTGTATTTATGATTTTACGAAAAATACTTTAAAAAATCGAAAAAATCTATTGATATATTAGTATTCGAGGTTATGAAAATGTAAAAAATCTTCATTGAAGACCGCGGGTCATTATTTCAGTTTTTACGTCAATGTGTGACTATATATATAAGTTCTGGTTCTGATGACACAGACAGTCCCCTCCCCCGGGAGTCCCGATAGAACCGGAACGCAAAGAGCGAGCATGCGAAAATTACAAAAAAAATTTGGAATTCATTCTACGTACTGATGCCCGAGAACATTTCAATATTATTCAGAACATTATTACAGATTTTTGGGCAACTCTTAATTTTATAATTCTTTATATTTGCACAATAAAAGAATTCAAATTGAAATTAGTTTATCTTTTCAAAGAAGCGTTAAGGGGTTTCTCATCGGCAAAGTTATCGACAATAGCTTCCGTTATAACAATAATGCTGTCGCTGGTACTCATGGCGGTATATTTTCTTTTTACGATAAATTCAAACAAGCTTGTAAAGAATCTCCGCGACAAGGTTGAGATAGAGGCATTTCTTAACGACGGCATAAAGAGCGAGGATTTGAATTCGTTAAAAGACAAGATACGCGCAATAGGCGGAGTAAAGAGCATAAATTACATTTCAAAGGAGGAAGCGGCGAAGATATTCGAAGCAGAGTTCGGAAAAGGGATGCTCGAGATATACGATTACAATCCCCTTCCGGCGTCATTCAAGATAAATCTTTACGACGAATACAAGACGCTTGAGAGGATAAACAGGATAAAGATGACCTTGTCGGCTTACCCGCAGGTATCGGACGTGCAGTTCCCCGCGAAAAATCTTGAGCTGATAGAGACGAAGGCGTCGGGATTCCTGGTACTGAATCTTGTCATAATGGTAATAATAACTATCTCTTCAATATTTCTTGTATCAAACACGATACGTCTAATAATAAACTCAAGAAGCAGAATAATAAACACTTTCAAGCTTCTTGGCGGGACAAAAAGTTTCATCATGATTCCTTTTCTTATAGAAGGTTTCATACAGGGGCTTATCGGCAGTTTAGCCGCAGTATCGGTTCTTTATCTGTTCCTTAGTTTTTTCACTGCGAAATTCGAGAACAGCGATTTCAAGATAGAACTTCTCGGAACGGATATTGTTGTTTATATAATAGTCATAGGTATCGTACTCGGAATTACGGGCAGTTACTTTTCGGTGAAAAAATATTTAAAATTTCAAAATTAAAAACATATGTTAAAACCAGGCGACAAGGCACCGGATTTCAAAGTCGAGTCTGACAGCGGCGAGACGCTGTCGTTAAAAGACCTGAAGGGAATGAAAGTAGTGATTTATTTCTATCCGAAGGACAACACATCGGGCTGCACGAAGGAAGCCTGCGATTTCCGGGACGGCATAAAGTCATTCAAAAAGAAGAACACGTTTGTTATCGGCGTGAGCAAAGACAGTGTCGCCTCGCACAAGAAATTCAAGGAAAAATTCGAACTTCCGTTCGTACTTCTTTCCGACGAGACAGCGAGCATGATAAAGGATTACGGAGTATGGAAAGAGAAAAGCATGTACGGCAGGAAATACATGGGAATCGAAAGGACCACATTCCTGATAAACGAAAAAGGAATCATCGAAAAAATCTGGAACAAAGTTAAAGTGCCGGGCCATGTCGATGAAATATTGAATAATCTTTAACTACAAATAATGAGCGACATCAGGATATTGCAGATCGACAACGAAGTCGATAAAATGCGGTTCATAAAATTTCCGTGGACAATTTACAGGGACGACCCAAACTGGGTTCCTCCGATTATTTACGACGTAAGAAAAAATCTCGACACCGCAAGGAATCCGTTTTACACTCACGCGAAGATACAGCTTTTCCTCGCTCTGGACGGCAAGACTCCCGTTGGAAGGATAGCGGCGGTTGTCAACAAACATCACAACGACAAATACGGCGACAAGACCGGATTCGTAGGATATTTCGAGTGCATAAATTCAAAGCTCGTTTCATCCGCTTTGTTCGACGCGGCCGGAGAATGGCTTAAGGAACAGGGTATGGACACTATGAGAGGCCCGGTAAACCTGTCGATAAACGATGAGATAGGAATGCTGACAAACGCGTTCGACAAACCAGCAGTTCTGCTGATGACATACAATCCCGAATACTACATGCAGCTGTTCACCGATTACGGTTTTGAGAAAGTAAAAGACGTTTTCGCATATTACATCGACCAGAAAATGTGCGAAGAGAACAAGAAAGCAATGGACAAGCTTGAACGCGTCAGCGAGCTTGTGAGCAAAAGAGAGAATATCAGGATAAGAAAGATTTCATTAAAGAATCTGGAGAGTGAACTTCTGAAGGTAATGGAAGTTTATAATTCCGCCTGGATAGAAAACTGGGGTTCCGTGCAAATGACAGCCGATGAGTTCAAATACGTCGCAGCATCCCTGAAACCACTCGTCGACGAGGACATCGTATATTTCGCGGAAGTCGACGACAAACCCGTAGGTTTTTCGCTGTCGATGCCCGATTACAACAAGGTATTCAAGACTATGAACGGAAAGCTTTTCCCGTTCGGTGTATTCAAACTGCTGTTCGGGAAGAAAAAGATAGACGGCATACGCGTTATTATGATGGGAGTCATTCCCCAGTATCACAGAAAAGGCATCGAAGCCGTATTCATTCAGAACACTATAAAGATTGGCATGTCGAAGGGTTACAGGTACGCAGAAATATCCTGGGTGCTCGAAGACAACGCGCCTATGGTCCAGACGGCAGTAAATCTCGGAGCCGACCTTTACAAGACATACAGAATATACGACCGCAAAATAAAATAATGCAGCTTTTATACTTTATAAAGCCGGATCCGCAGGATCCGGCTTTCTTATGCACAAAAATTTGCATATTTAACATTTAAGCGAATACATAATTTTTATTCAAATCAAAAATCGCTACGGAGGTTGCATGATTTCCCTATTTCTCAGCAGTAAAAGAAAAGCAATACTCTCAACAACGACATACGTTCTCATCTTCTGTTACCTTATAACAATTTTCGGCTGTGAAACCACAAAAGTCACCAGGGAATCCCCCGGTTACCTTGAGCTTTTCAACAACAAGAGGGTTCAGGCATCGCAGATAGTGTTCAAGGACGGTTCTTTTTTAGACGTTAGCGAGAACATTATTTATTACTACTCGAAATTCAAAGATACCTCCGACGTTCTCGCCGTTATCTCGTACGATTCAATAAAAATAAAGGACAACGGCAGGGACGCGATTAAGCTTGTACAGAAAGAGAAGTTATACCCGCTTTCAAGCGTCAAGGAGATTTACGTTACAAAGACTGAGATAGACGCCGGCAGGACGGTACTATTCGCTTTTGGAATGGTGGCTATAGCGGCTATAGCTCTCATATTATATGTGTTTATCAGTTTCTCGACTTCAACTCACAACAATTCATGCCCATATATATACTCATTTGACGGAACGAATTACGTTTACGACGCGGAGCCGCTCGGCGGGGCTATATGCGAGGGACTTGGAAGAACGGATTATTCGAAACTCGAGCATCTTAAAAACAGCGATGGAAAGTTCAGAGTGCTTGTGAGGAACGAAAACGAAGAGAGCCAGTATCTTGACGAAATGAAACTCGTTCAGGTAAAGCACGGAACCGGCGAGCAGACAGTTCTCGGTCAGGACAACCGGTTTTATTCATACACAGATATCATCAACCCCGTTTCAGTTACTGACGAAAACGGAACCGACGTAACTAAGTACTTCACTGCCAAAGACAACGTGAGATGGCAGACGGACATATCACTCGACGGGAACACAGTACCGAAAACGGAGAAACACGAGCTGTACCTGAAATTCAGAAAACCCGAAGGCAAAAAGAACGCGCTGCTGTACATAAACGGAGGAACCGCGACGTGGGGTTCCGGGATGGTAAAAGAATTCCTCAAATTACGCGGCAGCAGTATCGACGAATGGTACAAATCAGTTTATCCGGGAAGCGATGCGCAGAAACAGTTGTACTCATACATGCTGAATGAAGAGTTATATTACCTGAAAATCAATCTGAAGGAAAACGGCATTTACGGCCACAGCGCGACGTTAAAGGGCGGCGGGCCGAAAGTAGACGAAGACGTTGCGATAAGCATTCCTCTTGAAAACATTCCGGGCGAGTTTATAGAAATAAAGCTCAATCCCCCGCCGGGTTTCTGGAAATTCGACAGAATAGGATTAATCACCGATTACAGCAATTGCCGGAGCGAGGACATAAACGAGATAACCTATACGACAGCGACTGACGGAAGGAATGCTGACATATCGGCAAAGCTCAGGGGAAGCGACAGGATCTATCACGAAATGCCTAAAGTCGGCGAAAGTTTCGAACTCGTTTTCGACGCGCCGCAGGATTTCGATAAGTCAAAATGCGACATATACCTGAAAACATCCGGCTGGTATGAAATACATTTAGACAAGAGCAAAGCACCGAGGGCGGACCTCCTGCAAAAATTCGCCGCGGAGCCGGGAAGCGTCCTGAAATATTCAGCTGAACTGCTATTGAAGGAATACACAAAACAGGTAAGAGAATACAAAGAACAAATGATAAATTTTTAAACCATGACTCTTAAAAAAATTATTTTTTCAGTTGTTTCATTGTTCATTATTTTCGTCTCGGCTTACGAAGCGAAGGCGCAGAGCGACAGCACGGCAAGGCATATAATATACAACGATACTGTTTACATCGGGCGTTATTATTACATACTTACATCCGATAACCAGACGAGCATTTGCAAAATTCTTGGCGTAAGCGATAAAGGGATACTGGTTTATACCGACGGCGAAACACAAAGCATCAGCATGCATGACATAATAAGCATAAAAAATCACGCCATAGGCGAGACCGAAGTATATGACATCAAGTTCAGGAAAAAGGAGACAGATTTTATTTTCGGCGCTGGAATATCAATTCCGACAGGAACTAACAGCAACTCATACCGCCAATACAAATCCGGCCCGAATATTTTCGCGGGCATAATGCTCAAGCTTAGCAACAACGTAGGTTTCCGCGGAGACCTGGATTACATGCATTTCGAACGCAAAGATTATATTTATTCATACACAAATTACGAAAGCGTCGAGTCAGGGGAAACGCTGAACAATATAGCCGTAAGGATGAACATTATAGTCGGAGATTTTACACAAGGGAAATCAAACTTTTATTTTTCCGCCGGACTCGGAATGGGAATGAGTTATAAAGGGCCGGGAACGTACAGATCGACCAGCACATACAACGGCACGACTACAATCTACGAAGGGACATATGAGTCGACGTCAGAAATATTCATAATCGCGAGCGTAGGGTTCAACTTCAATTATCCGGTAAGCCCGAAGATGAGAATATTTTTAGAACCGCAGCTCAACACATACTCTGCGTTCGGTCCGAGTTACTTTTCGCTGAGAGGAGGCATAACTTTCTGAAATGAATAACAGACACTTCATCGCTTCAGGATTTTTATTATTTCTGATACTCGCGTCTTACGGCACATTAAGGGCGCAGGACGTCAACCAGAAATACATCATTAACAATGACACCGTATACTCCGGACATTATTATTATCTGGAGACCAAAGATCACGAGATATTCACATGCCGGCTTATTTCAGCCAACAAGGAATCTGTTCTGATATTATGCGAAGAAGAAACCAGGACAATAAGCATTAAAGACATAGCGGGTATCAGAAGCGGGTTCGTCACCCAATCGGAAAACGAACGGCTGACACAAGCAAACAGAAATTTATTCTTTTTCGCAGGCGCGGGGTTATGCTTTCCGACAAACATCCGGGGATACGAGTCTGATCTGTTCAGGGCAGGACTGTCATTTAACACGGGTGTTTTTATAATTACGGGAAAATACACCTGCTTCAGGGTGGAATTTGAT